>NZ_KB235911.1 GCF_000332175.1 Pseudanabaena sp. PCC 6802
TATGCTCTGATCCTGTTACTGAGCGGTGGAGTCTCCGGAGCTTTTGTATCGCAAAATCTAATGCTGTTTTTCCTGTTTTACGAAGTAGAACTAGTACCGCTGTATCTGTTAATTGCCATCTGGGGTGGAGCGCGGCGGGGCTACGCGGCGACAAAATTCCTAATTTATACAGCCGTATCCGGCATTTTACTTGTAGCGGCTTTCTTTGGGACAGCGGGTCTGGTGGGTTCGGAACTTCAGTCAGGTCTGAGTTTCGACTTAGACACGCTCCAAACACAGGTTCTGCCTATAGGAACTCAAACCATCTTGCTAGTGATGCTTTTGGTGGCATTCGGCATTAAAATTCCGATCGTGCCTCTACATACATGGCTGCCCGATGCTCACGTAGAAGCTTCCACACCCGTATCTGTCTTACTTGCAGGCATTCTACTGAAGTTAGGCACCTATGGCCTCCTTAGATTTGGACTTCAATTATTCCCAGAGGCGTGGCAAGAGATCGCGCCGATACTCGCAACCTGGGCGGTAATCAGCGTCATTTACGGCTGCCTCACCGCCATCACCCAAACCGACATGAAGAAAATGGTCGCTTACAGTTCCGTCGGCCACATGGGTTACATTCTCTTAGGAAGCTCGGCAGCTTCATCACTTTCACTACTGGGCGTGTCATTACAAATGGTGAGCCACGGCTTAATTTCCGCCTTACTATTCCTGATTGTGGGCGTGATTTATAGCAAGGCGGGGACGAGAGATATCAATAATCTCAACGGACTGTTCAACCCGGAGCGAGGAATGCCTTTAATTGGCACCTTAATGGTGCTAGGTGTGATGGCCAGCGCTGGGATTCCAGGCATGATGGGATTCATTTCCGAATTTATTCTATTTAGAGGCAGCTTTACCGTATTTCCAGTGCAGACGCTTTTGTGCATGATCGGTACTGGCTTGACTGCTGTCTACTTCTTGATCTTGATCGATCGCGTGTTTTTTGGCCGCATCTCCATATCTACACTCGATATCGATCGCCCCATCAGTCTGCAACCCACCCTACCGCGAGTCACTTGGAAAGAACGCACGCCCAGCATTATCCTGGCGATCGCAATTGTGGTGCTAGGCTTGCAGCCCAGTTGGGCAGTGCAGTCGATCGAGCCTACGACTTCAGCCATCGCTAAGACAATCCCAGTTCGCACGGCGATCGCACCTACTACATCAAACATCGCATCAAAGATCGCATCGAACTTGCTCTAGACACGAGGACAAAAAAATGACAACTACGAGCACTAACAGAACGATCGGCAATCCCACCGCTCCCATCTTGGAACGTTTAGAAGCAGGTGGTGCCTTACTGCCAGACAATCCCCAAAATCTCAAGGAAGTGGTGGGCATCCTCAAGAGTTATGGTGTGGTTTTAGATGCCTACAATCGCAATCTGATCGCGATCGCCGACCGCCAGTTCCTCAACTTCTTTCCGTTCTTCAAATACTTCAACGACAAGGTAGAGATCGGTCAACTGCTCAAGCACTGGTGGCACGATCGGATTAATTACGAGTTTGCCGAATATTGCATGAAGGCAATGCTCTGGCACGGCGGCGGCGGCATGGATGCCTATTTGGATACGCCGGAGTTCAAACAACTGGCTGAGAAAGCGATTCAAGCCAAGTTTAAATGGAATCCGTTGATTATGGGGCTGCACCGCGCTTTCCCAGAATTCCTGCCAGAGCAGATCCGCCAGATGTGCTACTACAGGGCATTAGGAGTATTCTGGTCAGTGATGGCTCCGATGTTTCTGAATCTCAGCGATCGCTACGATCGAGGTGAAATTAAAAATATCCCCGATGTGGTCGCGCACGTCCTCGATGGCTTAGTAGAAGCTGCCAATCTCCCGGTTGACTATACAGTTAATATCGGCGGTCAGGCTTATGAAATTATGCCCAGATCTGCAGGTCTCACTTTCCTAATGGATACTGCTGTTCCCTATGTCGAAGCCGTCTTTTTCCGCTCGTTCCCATTCCGAGGCACGGTTTCCTACAACGCTCAAGCATACCAAATCTCCAGCGATCCTGCCGACTTTAACTATGGCGCTCTCTATGCCGATCCGCTACCCGTAGGTGGCGCTGGCATCCCACCCACATTACTGATGCAGGACATGCGCCACTTTATCCCAGACTATCTGCAAGAGATCTACGATCGCAGTTCGCGTGGCGAAGCCGACGTGCGGGTGCAAATTTGCGTCTCCTTCCAAAAATCGATGTTTTGCGTTACTACCGCTGCCATTAAGGGCTTAGCACCGCATCCAATGGACACGACCGATCCAGAAGAAAAGCAAGCCAACCGCGTCTATTTACAAAAGTGGTTGAAGCGCCTGGAAAAGTCGCGCCTACTAGACGTGCAAACTGACACATAGTACACCAAAACCAAAGTTTTGGAGGGGGGTGGAGGGGGTGAAACCCCCTTCTGGGGGCTTTGCCCCCATTCCCCCATGTTGCAAAATTTATGATTTGCAACACTAGTTTATCGAGTCAGAGGTTTTGAGAAAAACTTTTAAAAACTGAGCCAGTTAAAAATCTGCTCAGAAGTTAATTCTAATTCAAGACCATTGAGCACTGGAATGCGATCGCTTCCTTGGAAAATTTGGATGCGGCGATCGCCAAACACAACTAAAATATTCCGATCTTCAGGATCGAGCAACCAACCCAACTCCGTGCCATTTTCGATGCAATGTAATAAATTTGCTAAGACCTTATAGCGTTTTTCAATTGAGAACAGGTTTTATTGACGGGGTGAAGGGGTTCCACACGGCAGTGGCTCTAGCGGGGAACCCCCAAGACCGCCCTGCCTCCCCTTCTTGGGGGCAACGCCCCCAAACCCCCTTCTCGTTTTCATCTGAAAACCGCTATATTTTGTCTTTGTTCGTGAGAGAGAATTTCAATCGCCCAGTCAGGATGAGTCTCAAAACGGTTCGCAACTTCACCTAAGTCATTACACGGGATTCTACCCCAACGAAATACAGACAGATCGGGAACGATAGAAGCTCCAGCAAAATTACAGCGCAACTCTGGAAAAGCGATCGCGAGCTTGGCAGGTCGCGTAGATTGGTTAATAGTTTCGCAAAGCGTACCTTGTAATAAGCTATGTTTTCCTTGCGGCATAGCTTTTTGAGTAATTTTCTCGTTGAGAAATTCGGAGGCAGGCTTAGTCTCAGGCAGATTGAGAAATGCTTCTAAGCTAATCGGCTTTGTTGATGTGGTTACCATTATTTCACGGTTGTTTCAGAAATTAAAGGTTGCAAATTAATGAATGTGCCCTCACAGAAACCTACATGATTAGTAGATTTTACAACGCTTACAAACGTCTTTGACTTTACAACCGGAACCCTATAGCGTTTTTCAATTGAGAACAGGTTTTATTGCCGGGGTGAAGGGGTAGAACCCCTTCTTGGGGGCAACGCCCCCAAACCCCCTACTCTTTCCGATCTGAAAACCGCTATAGAGCAGGCATCGATTCAATGACATTGAAAAACGCTATACGATCGATCGAGTAATCACTGAGAGATTTCAAGAATTAGCTTTTTACATATTAATTCCAGATAATGTTGCTTTATCTGTATTTAGGTTATGGACGCAGAAAATCCAGGTGGTTCCCCGGTTTACTGTGCAGATCGTGGAGAGTTCCTTCCAAAACTAGCTCGCCGCGATCTAGCACTACAAGCCAATCCGCTCGATTAATTACTCTGGGACGGTGACTGATTAGAACTGTTGTCTTACCCCTGCGATGTAACAATAATCGATCGAGTACTTGGGCTTCGCTGGCAGGATCGAGACCAGCAGTCGATTCATCCAAAATCAGTATGGGTGGATCGCTAACAATCGCTCTAGCGATCGCCAGCCGCTGCCGCTGCCCGCCGGATATGTTGGCACCGAACTCACCGAGTACCGTTTGATATTTATCCGGTAGATTGCTGATAAAATCATCAGCTTCAGCAATCTGACAAGCTTTCACAATCTGCTCGAAAGTCGCGTGCGGAGCACCTAAACGGAAATTTTCTAGAATAGAACGGCTCCAAAAATGAGGTTCTTGTGGGATTAGAACTACCTGTTGGCGAAGGCAATCGAGGGCGATATCTTGCAGGTTATAGATACCAATGCGAATGTTGCCAGATTGAAGATCGTACAGGCTGGCAATTAATTTCGCCAAACTGCTTTTCCCACAGCCAGATCTTCCAATCAAAGCGGTAATCTTACCACCTGGAATAGTTAAAGAAAAATCTGTCAGCAAGTTCACTCTACCAGCATAGTGATAATTAAGTCGCGTACAAGCGATATCTGCATCGCTAGGAATAGCAACCCAGGGTTTGGGAGCGCGGCCTTGGGTTTCGGGGGTAGAATCAATCACTTCAGCAAGACGCTGGACTGCAGTATTGGCGCGAATAAAATCACTAACAAAGCGAACGACGACATTGAGGAATACGAGGAAGTTTGCATTCATCGTGTTGAATGCCAGTAGCTGACCGATGCTGAGTTCCTGACTAATTACCAAGTGGCTGCCAAACCAGAGCAAAATCACATTGCCCACTCCTGCCACAAAAATGGAGAACGTGCGATTGATAATACCAATTTGAATTGTTTTAAAAGTGACATTGGCTAAGCGTCCGAATCGACTTTGAAATTCCTCCCAAAATTGTGGGGCGGCACTTGTGGTTTTGACGGTAAGCGCCCCCTTAAACGTCTCCACCAAAACACCTTGATTCTCTGCTTCTATTACCAATAACCTGCGGATGCGATGGCGCAACACGGGCATCAAAACAATCGTCGATATCGTCATAAATGCCGCGATCGCTAGCGCCACAGCCACTAATTTCCCACTGTAGTACAGCATTAAGCCTAGAGATATGACAGCAACAAACAATTGGCTGGGTAAACTCACCACCACCTGGGAAACTAGCTGGTTAATTTCTTCAATATCTCGCAAACGACTGACTATTTCTCCACTGCGATGGGATTCGTAGTATGAGAGTGGCAAGCGTAAAATTTTTCGCCCAAACTCCAGGATTAGTCCCAGTTCCAGCCGCTGGGCAAAGTGGGCAATTAGATTAAATTGCACGAGCTGCAAGCTACTACTCATGAGTTGCATTACCCCTACAGCCGCGACAATTCCCACTAGCAATTGACGATCGCCCCGTACCAATACATCATCAGTGAGGATTTGAATTAAAAATGGCAAGGCAAGCGAGAGTAAGCCCAGTATGAGATTAATCAGTAAAGCTTCGCCCAAGATAGAACGATAACTCCAGACAGGATTGAGAAATCGCCAAAAGCTAGCGATCGCATCGTCCTCTTTCTCTGTAAAGCGGATTGGATCTGGCTCTAATAAGAGCGTTACGCCATGCGTCCAACCTGCTAACAGTTCTTTTCTAGACAGATAGAGAATCCCAACTGCTGGATCGGCAATGACGTAGTTTTGCCCTCGCTGCCCGTAGAAAACTACATAGTGATTGCCTTGCCAGTGAATAATTGCTGGTAGAGGCAGTTCCTTCATCCGATCCAGGATCTGTGGGTCTGCTTTAACGCCTCTGGAGTTGAACCCCAGTGTCTCTGATCCTTGAATCAACCCTAGCAGTGTAGTACCTAGTTGCCCAGTACCAACGGCTTCGCGGATATGACTGATGCTAAAGTTACGTCCATAATATTTGGATATTGTTGCCAAACAAGCAGCACCGCAATCTTCTTCACTATGCTGTAGGACGTTCTGGTATTTCATTCTCAATATTTTTCCCATATCTGACTGCTCGCAAGATGATGGGAGCCGATCGCGACTCAATCGAGCGGCTCCATCACGAGTCGTGTATGTCAGCTTGAGCCATCTTCTGCAATCTAGACAGGGTTACATGTCTAAATAGCAAATCGCGCTCAAGGCTCTTCTACAGATACATTAAGAAAGATTAACGACGTCCACCTTTGTCATCACCAGCATCATGCCCAGGAGGATCGTCAGCACCGTGTTTGCCACCATTGATAGCAGAGGCTTCTGCTGCCGTCAGTTCGATCAGAAGTTTGCTCTTTTGATTATCTTTCATGATTTTCTCCGTAAAAAGTTATTTTGTAGTGAACGAGCGGTTACATATCCAAAGACAACTCTCATCATGCCAGCTATAGATGAGGGGAAATTGGACAAAATGCTATTGTGAATCGAACAGCGATCGCGCAGAATCCTTGGCCAACTAGAAACTAGCGATTTTGCAGAGAATACTACTTCAGCATTCCCAAGATAAGCATGATAAAGTGTTAGGTTTACCAATCGATTCAAAAGCTTCTATGTAACCATCTAGGGGTATTACGGAGTTACCCTGATTCTGGATCACAATTTCTGAAAATTTTTTGCTTAACCACACAACTCCTACCAACAAAGGATTAGAGGTTTTCCTGTTACAACTCGCTAGTCATCACGAGAAATTTTTTCTTAGGATCGGAAGAGTTAGTGGTTGATTCACGCGATATCCGCATGAACTTCACAGCGCTGCTATATTCTTTAACAGGTATTGGAAGTACGCTGACAATTTGACCAGTCGAAGTAGTATTGAACTTGCCACAGAGAATTTTCTTATCCTGGGTAAACGCCCATAAGTAATATGCTTCTCCTTCTGGTAAGGTCGGTAGATTGTGGAGACCAAATAACGCTTTACCAGTGTGTAAGTCCAATATAACTTTCCCTGAGGCGTTTACAGCAGCAGGCGTGCCCCTCAGTTCAAACACATAAGTTTCCACCACCTCTCGATTGCTATCAAACGTCATCTTGACCGAGGTCAGTTTTTGGCGCAAGTAATAATTGTCAACTCCGAGTGCTAGAGTTGCTAAAGCAATAGCGGCAAGGACAACTTTCCCCCAGTCAGGTTTAGGCAACCGTCTAGCTCTAGGCAATTCAGCCACAGAAGATCGTACTGCCCCCATAATCTTTGTTTTCAGATGAAGAGGTGCAGTTAATCTAGGGGAGAGGTGCGCCATCAGTCCCATGACTTCTTGCAACTGTTCTATGCGAGCGAGCGATGCAGGATTTTCCTGGAGGTAACGTTCGAGTTCCACCGTTTCTTCAGGGGAGAGCGCATTAAGAACATATCCTGCCGCTAACTCTTCCAAGTGTTCTGGTAATGGCTGTTGGGAGGTTGGTTCAGGCATAGAATATCTAGCTCATCAGGTCTTGTAGTGATTGTCTTAGCTTAGTAAACCCCAAACGAAACCAACTTTTAACAGTGCCGACGGAAACTTCCAGATGCTGGGATATTTCCTGTTGTGTCAGCCCACCAAAGTAGGCCATTTCAATTGCTATACGCTGCTTGTCTGGCAAATCCTCTAGCGCAGATCGGACGCGCTGAGCTACTTCATCAGAAGCTACTTCATCTAGAGAAACTATTCCAGGTTGTCCAGTATTAACCTCCTTACCCGATCGCTCCAGCATGTTTAAAGTTTTCTTTTGCCATCGCAAGCGATCGATTGCCCGCGATCGCACCAATATCATCAAAAAAGTCTTGAGCGATCCTCGCTCTGGGTTGTAAGTACAGTTTTGCCATAAGTTCAGAAAAACTTCTTGAAGCAGATCTTCTGCCTCTTGATGATTTCTGAGAATTTGCCATGCCAGGCTATACATGAGATCTCCGTAGCAGTCATATAACTGCTCCAAAATAGAGGGATGTTTTGCTTTTAGCGCCCTAAACAGCTCTAAATCCGAGAGCGGGTTTTCCACAGGAGATGCAAAGTAGCCGATAGTCAATTGGATCTCATTTAACCAGAAAATCAGAGTACTCTCTAACCGTTTTCCACTTTCCCCTGTAAGGAAGTAGTCCTACTTGCTCCTTCATCCCATGACGTTAGTGGCCATATAAAACAACTACACCATAATTAACTATCGCTACTTAATAATGTATACGGCAGACAAAATCACTTGGATCACTGTCTAGCATTAATTTTTGCAATTATTGTGATCCGAAAATAGCCCTTCTTCGTAAGTATAGTGTTACAGAGTTCGGTATGGGTCGCAAAGGTATTGATTGCAACCTAGGGTGTTAGATGCTTAACGAAACCAATTTTGACTTTCTCAAGCCCATTCAAAGTGAAGAATTTCTGCCCCCGCTAGGTCGATGGACGGTAATGGGCGGGCTGTTTATTTCTACTGCATTTGTGGCAACAGTCACCCTTGCAGCCGTTATTCGGTATACCCCCAGTGTCAGAGTCTATGGCACAATTCGCCCAACCGGAGAAATAAGGCTTGCCCAGTCAGCAATTGAAGGGATTGTTAGCAGCATCCACGTCCAAGAACATCAGACGATAAAACGGGGTCAGGCGATCGCCACGGTTGACAATTACCAACTCCAGACCAAACAAAAGCAGCTAGAGGCGTCCATCCAAAGCAGCCAGGCACAACTGACTCAAATAGCCACTCAAGTAGTTGCTCTAGATCGGCAGATGGCATCAGCCGCCCATTTGATGCATCGCACCGTTGCCTCTGCTCAAGCAACCCTCAGCCACAATCAACGCGACTATCGAGATCGGCAAATTACCACGCAGGCAGACGTGCAAGAAGCCTTATCTGCCATGGAGATGGCAAAGATAGAGATGCAGCGCTATCAAAAATTGGCAAACACTGGAGCCATTACCGATCTGCAAATTCAGGAAAAGGAACAGGCATTCAAAATTGCCCAGGCTCGCCTGGAGAAAGTAAAAGCGGCACTCGACCCCAGCAATGCTTCAGTCGCGATCGCGACAGAACAAATCGCCCAGGAACGAGCTAGGGGAGAAGCAGCACTGGCTGCGTTGCTTCAAGAACGCGATCGCGTACTCAGCAGACAAATCGATTTAAAGAATCAACTCGATCGCGATCTCCAGGAACTGCAAAAGATTAAAAGCGATCTGCAAAAGAGAACAGTTGTGGCACCAATCGATGGAACAGTGCTCAAACTAGATCTGCGCAATCCAGGTCAGATGGTACAGCCCGGTACTGAGATCGCCCAAATTGCCCCCAATCGCGCTCCACTCATTGTGAAGGCTCTAGTACCATCGCGAGATATTAGCAAGATCCAGATCTGCCAGGCAGAAAAGGCGACAGACTGTCAGGAGGGCAGGGTACAACTGCGAGTGGCTGCCTATCCTTACCCGGAATACGGTACGCTCAACGGTGCGATCAGATCGAGATCGCCTGACGCGATCGCTACTCAAAGTAATGAAATCGGTACGCCAAGCCAGTACTATGAAGTGACTATTCAACCCGAAAAGCTGTATTTAGAGAAGGGCGATCGTCAATATCCAATTCAAGCTGGCATGGAAATTTCCGCAGATATCCTCTCTCGCGAAGAGACTGTTTTGACTTTCTTGCTAAGAAAGACAAGACTATTAGCAGGTTTTTAGGGCTAACAGGGATATTCGCAGTACTCCGACACCCACTTTCTTTAGGGAGTCGTGAAGTGGAGCGGCACCGGAGCAAATCTTTGATACAATCGAGGCATTGCACGGTGGCGAACCTTTCAAAGGAAAAAGATGAAAATTACCCTTGATATACCCCAGGTCGAACTGGAAAGATTAATTGCGAGCGCGATCGCGGAACCGCGTATAACCCTCTATGACGTAAATTGGCAGCAATACCAAAACTTTATCGACCTGGTCTCCAGACATATCCAACCCGATCGAGAACCTGAAATGGTCAGGGCATGGCGCAAACTGGTAAGCACGTTGCAAATCGATGAATAGCTATCCTCTCCCTTCACTCACACAGAGTACTCATACGGATGAGAGACGGTCGGGCGATCGCCCGACCGACCTGAGATCTAGATACATCCACGATTTTTTGGCATCGCGCCATCTCGCTCCCAATACGCGCAAGGCTTATACCAAAGAATTAAATCGATTTCTCACCTGGAGCAATCTTCCACTTCCTGAGATCGGGACTAAGCAGATCGTTCAATTCAAACAATATTTAGAAGCGGAGCGACATCTCAAACCTGCTTCGATCAATCGCGCGATCGCGGCGATCGCGAGTTTTTACAACTGGCTAATCCAGGCTTATCCCAGCCAATACAGCCAGAATCCCACGCAGGCGATTGACTTCGCATCCGTGCCTGTTCCCATCGCTCGAGATTTATCAGAATCTGAGGTTATGCGCCTGTGGCATGTGGTGACAAATTCTAACGCTTCAGACTCCGTACAGTTGCGCAACGCCGCATTATTATCTATTCTCAGCCACGGGTTGCGCGCTAGCGAAGTAGCGGGTTTAACTGTCGGCGATTTTGACGGCAAGCGATTATACGTTCGAGTTGCTAAGGATGACTCCACAGGGACAGTACCTTTGAACGGACAAGCTAGAGAGCACATTACCAACTATCTCAACTGGAGAGAAAAGCAGTTTCAAAAACTAGCAGACTCATCTCCCCTACTACTTTCTTGCAGCAATCGCAATCAGGGAGAAGCTCTCAGCTATGAGGGCATTTACAAAATTGTGGCAGCGTGGGGGATAAAGGCAGAGATTCCAAACTTACATCCCCACAGGCTGCGACACACCTATGCTACCAAGCTATTGCTGCTAGGCATGGATAGCTATCTGGCTCGCAGTCTAACCCGCCACCAATCAGAGGCCAGCTTCAATCGCTATGCCAAGCGAGCCAGGTCTATAGCTGCTGAAAAAGCTTTTTATCAAGCGATCGGCGAGGAGAATGATTAGAATGCATCAAACCGCTCGACCTTTAAAACAAATCCAGGCAAAACTGCTTCCCCAGATAATGCCGTTGGCAGTTGGCGAATCTCTTTGGGTTGCCCTTGACGATAAATCTCTACTTCCTGCGCTTGGGGATTAAACATCCAGGCAAGTCGCACGCCGCTGTTCATATACTCTTGCATCTTTTGTCGTAACGTCTCCAGCTTATCTGTAGGAGAGCGCAGTTCGATCGCAAAATCTGGGGCGATCGGTGGGAATTTTTGGCGCTGCTCGGGAGCGAGTGCTTGCCAACGAGAGATCTCAACCCAAGCCACATCTGGCGAGCGATCGCCCCCACCCGGTAACTTAAATAGCGTAGAAGAGCTAAACACCTTACCTAATTGCGTCTGACGATTCCAGATTGCCAAATCTGTACCAATCTCTATTTCATTGTTGCCGCTCTCTCCTCCAACTGGTGACATAACAATCAAAGCTCCTTGGGCATTCCGTTCGAGCGGAATATCGGGATTGTTGATACAGAGTTGATAAAACTGCTCGTCGCTCAGATGTACGTGGGTGAGATCGAATACGAGTGGCAGTGTGAGCGAAGTCATAACAACACCTAGTCAATGGGTGAGTTTCAAACTATTATGCCATACTAGCTATAGCCATAGACAGATCTGTTAGGCCAGGGGGGTGTGGGGGTGTTACCCGACACGCGGTTAGAACATGTAGAACGACACAAGATTTAACCCTCCTCAGGGGAAGTAAATGGTACACCAGAATTAAGTCAGGATTTGAGATCTCAGGAGGTGTATATGCCCAGTGCAGTAGCTGTCCCCATCCGTCAACGGATGATAGAACTGCGTCAACAAGGCAAAAGTTATAGAGCGATCGCAGAGGCATTAGGACAATCGCGCCACAGTGTGCGGCAAATCTGTCGGCGCTGGAGCCAAGGAGGAGACAGTGCATTGACCCCGGATTATCAACACTGTGGACATGGAGGGATCCGCTCAGAGCGATTAATTTGGCGAGCCGCAATTTAGCTGAAACGACGTCACCCCGACTGGGGCGGCGGCATCATCCGGGTGCAATTGCAACAACGCTGGCCACAACAGCAAATCCCGAGCGAACGGACATTGCAGAGGTGGTTTGTGCCAGCAGGGGTGTCCATCCCATTTTATCCCGCTGTCAGGGGACGAACCCGCTTAGAACTCCATCCTGATTTACTCATCTGCACTCGTCCCTATCGACGCTCCCAGGAAGCACAACTGTGGTCGTTACAACGGGTTTACACCTACCTGGCGCAGGGTTGCTGGCAACGGAAGGTGGATGCGTCTGGCAGAATCTCTCTCTACAACCGCAATTACACTGTTGCTCGTGCTCTAGCCAAACACCCCGTATGGGTGCGCTTTGATGCCTCCACTGGAGATTGGCTCGTTTTCGATGACGCTGGTCGCGAAGTCGCACGTACATTGGCATTGGAAATTAATCCGACCGTTATCTGTCAATTGCAACAGTATCGTTCCACAGCTAAGTATCGTACCCTCTTCCCCAAAACTACTCCTTGATGTAACCTGATGTCGCACACATGAGTGAACTGCGTGTCGGGTAACAGGGGCTGCGCCCCCACGCAGGGGTGAAACCCCTGCACCCCAAAAATAAAACCCGTTCTTAAGTGAAAACTGCCATAGCTTGATTTCTCTAAGGTGAATGCGATCGCTCTCTTGAGAACATTGCGATCTTTTCTACGTTTTGGTGTGACTTAGATCGCAGGTATTATGACTCCGGCAACAATAGAGCCTACAAACTTTTTGCATATTCGTGCCAGTAAGCCGCAGTCTCAGAAGTCTGCTTCAAAACCACATCTGGAAGTAAGTCTGCTGGCCAAAAAGCAAGATATAGCGTTTTTCAATTGAGAACAGGTTTTATTGACGGGGTGAAGGGGTAGAACCCCTTCTTGGGGGCAACGCCCCCAAACCCCCTACTCTTTCCGATCTGAAAACCGCTATAATAGAAATCTACAGGTTCTTCTTCCTCAAGAATAGTATCGACTTCTTTGCCGCGATCCATGTCACGAGCACAGCAGATTATTGTACAGTATTCTTTACGTTCTTCAACTCCTCAGCGTTAAGCACTTTCGGGACAACAATCGGAGTACGGGATTCCATAACAAAGAAGGGGGTTTGTTTGTACCTACCATCAAAACGCGCTTTCAGCATCATACCGATCGCGCGCAAGGTGCCAGATAGAACTCCTGCTGGTTTGGGCTTATTTTCCCCGATCGCCGATTCGGTGTTGACGTACATTCTGACAGGCCCCAACACGCTGTCCAACGAAGTTGGATCTGAAATCAAGCAGGTATGGATAACACCAATGAAAGAGAGGTTGGGGGTTGAAAGCGTATTACCGATTGGAGTATTACAACACGCAGCGTACCATCGCAGCATCCCATTCGCTGTAAGACGCATACAGGCCAAATTCTCGATGCCTTCGGTAAACGTGATATTAGCAGGGATGGTCTGAATAATGTTAGTTCCTCCCACTTCGTCGAGTATTTCAGGCTCTCGTTTTAGGAAACGGGCGAAGGCTTGGCAATCCGCACAGTAGCACACACATCTGTTTACTGCTTGACTTTGGTTCAGCGTGCCCTTGAGTTTGCCACAATGACAACGAATCGAGTTAGCCATAGTTTTTTGTGCCTCTTCTTAAAGAACCTGCGATCGTACGCAGTATAACGGTCGCAATCACCGGCCTCAGATAAACCTCATGTTGCAAATCATAAATTTTGCAACATGAGGGAATGGGGGCAGAGCCCCCAGAAGGGGATTTCACCCCCTCCACCCCCACCAAAACTTTTGTTTTGGTGTACTAGCCACAAACCAGCATACTTTTAAGTTCTGGTGCATTGCGGTTGTTATGCATTGCTTTGATGTTTCAGAGAAGGTACTAAATGCATCATAAAGTCACGCTTACCTATTGGTGCTCCTGCCATACGCAGGATATTGTACGCCGTTGTTATATGGAAATAAAAGTTTGGCATCAGAAAATCATCTACATACGAAAGTCCAGATAATTCTGCATATAGCCCTTGTCCAAGATCGAGCCGATTGAGTTCTGACAGTTTAGAATCAGTAATATTAATACTTGCCAACAACTCCTTAGTCGATGAAATATGACCACGCGCCTCATCTAGAGATGCTACATCGGGGTTCAAGTTATTCGCCGACTGTCCTAAGCACCACAATGCGAAATTGCGAGGCTGATTGCAAGTAAATGCGATTTGTGTGCCGAAAGGAAACATATCGGGCGCTATAGCAGTTTTCACTTGAGAACGGGTTTTATTTTTGGGGTGAAGGGGTGGAACCCCTTCTTGGGGGCGTTGCCCCCAAACCCCCTACTCTTTCCGATCTGAAAACCGCTATAGCTAAACTAAACCCTGACAAACCAATACTGCTCGGCATTGGCAATAATAAATTTCAGAGATAGGATGAAGCGATTTTGTCGATTGTTTGCTACGGCGTGACTACACCACATGCAATTCTAGTTTTCGCATCGACACCCGGAATTGTAGATTTGCCATTAGCTCCCGCATGAACGATTACAGCGGTACCGCCTGGTTTTAGTAGCGAATTGGAACCATTTCCTAGATTTAGACCTGGCAGAATCGCAGTTAACGTCCCCGTACCATCTGATTTTACTTTGATGTTGGGCAGATCGCCGGCTGGTGTTTTCCCTTTTGTCTTCGCTTCGTGTTTTGGCTTTTTAGTGGTTTTTGATGGATCGAAATGCTCGCCAGCGGATAAGAAGTTGGGCGGATCGCACTTACCGAATTCATGGACGTGAATGGCATGTTCGCCAGGATTCAGCCCCTTCACCTCTACAGTGGCTTGCAGTCCCTTGGGAGTTTCCGCGAATTTAACAGTGCCGATCGCCTGTTTTTTCGCATCCAGGAGTTTAGCTGTGGCAGTCTTGCCAGGAGCGGCTGACGTGCGGGTGGCTGGTAGGGCAATTGCGATCGGTAGGGCAATGCCGATCGTGAGGGCGAGACAAATCGATCGGCGATTGTGCATGGACTGCGTTAACATATAAATTCTCTCCTTAGCTTAGGTAAAAATTGTCTTCTGTTGGAGTTGATGCCACAGATCTAGAGCGTGCCTGGAAGCGTCCTCTTTGCCTTTAGCTAGAAACTCGTTAGCTGCAATTTGCAGGTCATGGAGTGCTTCTCTGTTCTGTCCCTGGTTATGCAGCGCGATTGCTCTGCCCATGTACGCATCTGGGTTATGCGGATCTAGATCCAGCGATCTAGTGAAGTCTGCGATCGCTTGTGCCAAAAATCTTTGTCTGTGGTGAGCGCAACCGCGATTGAAGAACGCTCTGGCGTTGTGTCGATCCAGTTCGATCGCCTGACTGAAATCCCCAATTGCCGCGCTGACATCGGCTGACATAAACTTAGCGATTCCTCGATCTGTATAAATATTGGCGTAGTCAGCCGCCGAAGATCCACCTGCTTGAGATATTTGAGATATCTTCAGCGCTTGAGTGTAGTCAGCGATCGCTGTTTGATAATGTCCTTGAGCCATCTCTGCCAAGCCGCGATTGTAATAAGCTCTAAAGTCATCTGGTGAAAGCTCTAACATAGTGTTATAGTCCGTCAGCGCTGCTTGATAATTACCAGAACGAAAATAGGCAAGCCCCCGATTGAGCAAAGCTTCTAAATTCCGGGGATTCATGCTAATTGCTTGCGTGCAGTCTGCGATCGCGCTCTGATAGCGATCTGTTTGCAGATAGGCCAGACAGCGATTGCTATGGGCTGTAGAGTTTCGATCTTCTTGCCGAGCATTCTGTTTAAGTGCCTTAGTAAACTCAGCGATCGCTCCTTCATAATCATCCTTTTGCATGCGCTCGATCCCCCGTTGGAGGAATTCCCCATGAGAGATATGGGTAGGAGAATATGGTGAGGCGATCGCGAGGCTCTGGTTGGGATTAATGGGCAAAAGTAGCATCGTCAGCAAGAAGCTGATAATCGTTAGCGATCGGAATCCTTTGCATAAAAAGTCCATAGCTTTATCGATATGTAGAGGGCAATCTAAGGATGGTTCTTGTCGGTACGATAGATATAGCTATAGCCAATAGGCTTATGACGGGGTGCAGGGGTGGAACCCCTGCGTGGGGGCGCAGCCCCCACACCCCCTGTCCTAACAGATCTGTCTACGGCTATATTTAGGGGCAGGCACGGGGGCGCTGTCCCTACGGTAATCGATACGTTCTCTGGTAGAAATCTACTTAGACTTTTTCCAACCGTTATCGGCTTGAGCCAAGACGTAACTGGCGACGTTCTCAATTTCAGCCGCTTTCAGTTTCTTGCCAAAGGCAGGCATGGCATTTTTACCGTTTTTGACTTGGGCGACGATCGCTTCTAGGGAGTACTTGTCATTGGCTTTAAGCGCGTCAATTTTTAGCGTCTTTTCCTTTTGGACGGTATTATTGCCATTGAGATGACAGCCAACACAGTTAGCTTTAAACAGTTTGGCACCAGCTTCTATGTCTGCGGCATAGGCGGGCTGACTAAAATTGAATATGCCTAGACTCAATACTAGTAACGCTATTAGGAGTGCTGAGGCTATGTTTCTAAATAGAGACTTCATGGTTATCGCGATCGAAAATTTAAGCATAAGTTCAAACCACATTGTTTAAGCTCTATAATGCTTAAGTCAAAAGACAAGCCGTCAAACTTGCCGAATATACAGGAATGCTTAATATTCTTGCCATTATTGTTGATTTATCCCTGAAGCGTAGACAAAGTAATTTATGGTTCCTCTTCCCAACTATCGTCCCAAGCAGTTGTCTCTGGGGCCTCTAGAGACAGAGATTCTGCATCTCATCTGGGAGCTTGGTACTACGACAGCCAGAGAGATTCACGATCGCATTCTCTCCGATCCCGATCGCGAGCTAACCTACTCATCAGTCATCACCGTATTGTCGCGGTTGGTCAAGAAAGGCTGGCTGACTTCCCATAAGCGCGGCAAAATCCTGTTTTGGCAGGCTGCCATTTCGCGCCCTGAAGCACAGGCATTAGAAGCCCACGAGCGGTTAAATCGATTTTTGGAAGTGGGCAATGCTGATATTGTGGCGGCCTTTGCCGATGAACTCGATCTTGCTAGCGTCGATCGCTTAGAAGCGATCGCGCAGCGGCTAAAAGCGATTCGCCAGGAACGGGAGGAAAGATAATGCACGTAATCATAATTATGGTGGTATTGAGCTTAGCCTGGTGTTTGAGGTGGATTTATCCTGGTTTGCTCAATTTCTCGGATATCGATCTGGGTGGATATCAAGCGCGATGGCAAAAAATTCTGTTCCTATTTCTATTCCCACCTTTGCTCATCCTGATGACAGCGATCGCCGTGCTCTGCATGGGGCCAACTGGGCAGATGCTGGGGTTTCATGGTGGCTGGTTTAGCTATGCGATCGCGATCGCTTTTCTTGGCTATGCGATCGTTTGGGGTTGCACGCTTGGGGCACAAGGTATCATTGCTGCACGCAAGATTGCTCGCTATCCTCACAGCGAATTTGCAACTCAATTAGCGGGGCAAACGGTGAGGGAGCTGGATTCTCCCCAGATCTTTGCCGCCCAAGTTGGGTTTTGGCGACCTCAACTTGCGGTCAGTCAGGGCATGTTGCAGGCACTCGATCCGATTCACTTGGAAGCGGTTTTGAAGCACGAACAGGCACATTACCATTATCGCGATACCTTTTGGTTCTTTTGCTTGGGATATATCAGACAAGTAACGAGGTGGTTGCCGCATACGGATGCTCTATGGCAAGAACTGTTGTTATTGCGAGAAATGCGTGCCGATCGCTGGGCTGCTCAGTATGTAGACAGACTGGTATTGGCAGAAGCGTTATTATGGTCTGTGAGTAGCGCGTTAGTTTACGTGGCGCAGCCAATCGCGCCGGAGTCAGAAATTTTCTGTGCTGCTTTTAGCTACCCCACACCGCGCAGCCGTCTCGAAAAAAGGATTGATGCTATTTTAGACGAGACTGTACCTGAGCCTGAATCTAATAATCTCCTGTTGGGTTTGCTAGTCCTCTCTTTACTACCTTTAACCTCTATTCCATTTCACTCTTAAAATTTCATGATGCGAAAGTCTTTGCTTTTTCTATTACCAATTGCAGCACTACTCTCTACTACTTCGATTTCTGGTCTGAGCGCACAGAGTAAGGTTGAGAAAAGATGCGGTTGGTTCCAAAACCCCACACCAGCAAATGCTTGGCTGAGCGATCGCGATGGTTTGTGGTTAATTTCTTCCCAAGGTGGCTATCAGGCTCAAGGTGACTGGCCGCCAGAGTTCCCGCCCAATCAATGGATTCGTACAAATGTGGGCAGTTATGGCTATGGCTGTGCTTGTTTTGATGTCACGGTAGATCGCTCGACCAACCCAAAACGTATAGTTGAGATTAAGTCTGCGCAAGCCCAGGCTCTGAAAGTATGTCGCACCGATCCCAATCTGCGCGAACCAGGGTAGCGATCGCGATGAACGCGAAAGCCCTGCAGCTACTTGCAGGGCTAGAAACAGAACTAGTTTTGGAGCTATCTGCTTAAGTTTATTGGCAGCTTAGCTTGCCGCTGTTGGTGTAGGTGTAGGTGCCATAGGTACCGTTGACCGTGCGGCAAACCTGACCTTCTGAATAGTTAGTAGTTTTGTCATAGGTATAGTCCGTGCCGTTGTAAGTACCGCTGCGATTGGCATTGCGGACTCCCGTTTTGGTGGTTTTGTCGTAGTCGTTGCTGACCGTGCCAGAGCCGTTGTTGCCATTGTTGCGCGTCCAGCTAGTATTTCTGCGATTGCTAAAGTTGGTGCTGGTATTGCTGTAGTTACTCTGACCTTTAAACGTATTGCCAGTGCCGTCGTTGTAGTTAGCTCTGCAGCCGCCCTGGGTCGTGTTGCCGAGGCAACCTGCTGCTCCGTTAGTGCTGCGAACTCCACCAAAACGAGCTTGGGCGTGTGCTGCCGATATGTGGAAAGGGGCAGCGAGAATGATAGCGGAAAATGCGGCGATCGCGGTCTTATTAGCTAAAAATTTCATGGGATCGACTCCTGTTAACCTTTTGTGAACTTTTGTTGTCTTTAAGCTACCAAGAATAACTGGAGTGCGTCATCGGACATAGGTCACGACTTAGGCATGACTTTAGTTATATAGCGGTTTTCAGATCGGAAAGAGTAGGGGGTTTGGGGGCGTTGCCCCCAAGAAGGGGTTCTACCCCTTCACCCCGGCAATAAAACCTGTTCTCAATTGAAAAACGCTATAGTTTAAAAAACATCTCGGTTAAAAAAGATGTATCTATCAAACTGGACTCCAGGCAGAGATGTCAGTCAGACTAGCCGCAGATACCAGTTTCCATGCTCTTGCGACCGGAAGCCATAATGTTGGCTACCCAGTGCGGGCGCATGAGGATGACGTTGTCGATGACGTGGATGATGCCGTTATCTGCTTCGATGTCGGCGGCGACGACAGTGGCATTATTCACTTCAAAGGCATTGTCATCGATATCGATTTCAATGGTTGTACCTTCAAGTGAGGTTACGGTCTTGAGCTTAGCCAGATCTTCTTTTTTATATCTGCCAGAAACTACATGGAATGTGAGAATTCTGGTCAGTTGAGGGATATTTTGTACTAGGGTTGTAATGGTGCCGGGTGGGAGTTTGGCAAATGCGTCATCATTTGGTGCAAAGACCGTAAAGGGGCCTGGGCTTTTGAGCGCATCGACCAGATTTGCAGCCTGTACCGCTGTGACTAGAGTTGTAAATGCACCTGCTCCTACAGCAATATCAACAATATCAGCCATGTGTTTCTCTAATCTCCTTTATCTATAACTTTGTTTTTGGATGTTGCGCAGGCGGGCTGCTTCATTCATGCCATATTTACGGTTGCAGAATCGATTGATCTGTCCCTCAAAGTAGGCGCGATTTGCCAGCAAATGTTTGGGATTGGGATCGTCAAGTGGATAGAAAAAGGCGGCGCGTCCGGCCTGGATTACCGCAGAGGTAACGCAGTACATCGATCGCTGAAAACTAACTGCCAATTGAATCAGCGTGTCATCCTCGCCGCGACAGTGTTGCTTGTAGTATTCCACCAGATAGGGCGGTAAGAAATGGAACATGTCTTGATGGAGCAGCGTAGGTGGAATACCTGCCGTGCCTACAGGGAACTTGTCGGCATAGAGAACTCCATAGTGGAAGTCATTTTGATCGTCTGGTACCTGACCCGCTTGAGCGTTGTAGGATTTAGTGCCACGGAAAGGAGAAGTGCGATAGAACACTGCCTCTACATAGGGAAATGCTGCTTCGTACAGCCAGGTAAAGCCTTTTGACTTAGGAATGATTTCATAGCATTCTCCCCTGATATAGACGTGATGGTAGATGGGACGACCGGCGATCGCAAAAATCCCGTTAATCAGAAAGTTCATCGCATCGGGTACGCTGGCTATTTTGCCTTCATCGTAGAGATCGCTCATCTCAAAGAAGACCGGAGCCATAATTTCCCAAAATAGACCCAGATTGGCGTAGTAGGACATCTGACGGCACTGTTCCAGGAATAAATCGGGGAAGAGCTTGTACAGCCCCAGCATCAGCGGGTTGTATTTGAAATAGGCTTTGATGGCGCGATCGGCATTGGCTTTGTATTCGTCGCTGTCGAGATAGGGATCGAACTGACCGCCCATATTCCGATGCCAGAGCATGGCTCGCATGCACTCTTCGGCAAATTCCATATTGATGCGATCGTGCCACCAGTGATGGAAAAGGCGAGGGATTTTCATTTTCAGTTCTCCCTTGTCCATGAACTCCAGGAGTTCCTTGTGCGCTGTGGCATAACCGCGCCAGATTCTCAGATCCGCATCGTCACCGGCATAGTGATTGTGCAGTTCTAAATATTCCTTGGGCAGGAAATACTTAAAGAAAGGCAAGGGATCGAGAAAGACACGTTCGGCAATGTAGAGGAGGTCGCGCCAGTAGAAATCCATCGGGACAGCATAGGCTTTGTATAAGCCAATAATCTGCATGAGATTCTCTGGGGTGTCGGGTAGCATCGCACCACCTGCTTCGAGGCGATGGATGACATCCGCAAATTCGTGCTGAGAAGGGGGCAGCTTCGTGCCGGGTTGTGGTGGGGCTTGTACCATGATTGAAAATTCCTAGATAATTCCTAATTTTGATTTTGAAGTGATGGAGGGCTAGCGAGAGAAACCTGCGTGCTGGTCGGGATAGCTGCAACCATTTGATTCGTTGTTGCTTCGCTCCAGCGCACCAGCCAGGTGGGCTGCACGCCTAGGAAAATAATCAGCACAGTCAAAATTAAGGCAGGAACCTGTTCGGTAAAGGTAATGCGCGGATAGTAGGATTTCTCATTATCTAACTTGCCGAAACAAGTGCGATTGAGCAGAATCACAAAATACACGGCAGTAAAACCCGTTCCCACGATGCATAGCAACGTGGAGATGGGGAATTTGGCAAAACTACCCTGAAATATTAAGAACTCCGAGATAAAGCCCACCATGCCTGGAATCCCAGCACTGGCCATACCGCCAAATACCAACATGGCACCGATCGCTGGCAAACCACGAATGGGATTGAGCAATCCGTTCAAGACATCGAGTTCGCGCGTTCTAACTTTGGTTTCGATCACGCCGACCAGATAGAACAGAATCGCTAGAATTAATCCGTGACTCACCATCTGGGATACAGCACCAACCATGGACAAGGGGGTAGCAGCCGCGCAGGCCAGCAGAATATATCCCATGTGACCGATGGAGCTATAGGCCACCATGCGTTTGATATCTTTTTGAGCGATCGCCACGATCGTGCCATACAATACGCCAGCAGCAGCCCAGATCGCAAACCAGGGGGCAAAGTAAGCCCACGCCTCGGGGAACATGCCCAAACAGAAACGGATAATGCCATAGGCACCGAGCTTAGCCAGAATACCGCCCAGGAGAATCGCGGTTGGCGTGGATGCTTCCACGTATGTATCTGGCAGCCAGCTATGTAAAGGCACGAGTGGGGTTTTAATCCCAAATCCAATCAGTAACGACAGTAGAATGGGAATCTGCAAGCTCAGCGGTAAGGCGGCACCTTTGAGCGTGGCATAGTCAAAGGAAGGATTGGGGTTAGCGGCAATCCAGCCGAAAGCCACAAAGCCAGCCAGAATCAAAATGCCAGAAATCGCTGTATAAATCAGAAACTTCATCGCCGCCTTTTCGCGTTTGGCACCGCCCCAAATCGCAATCATCAAATAGAGCGGAATTAGTTCCAGTTCGTAGAACAGAACGAACAGCAGCACGTCCTGCGCCAAAAAAGCACCAGCCAGTCCGGCATTAATCAGGAAAACCAGGGTATAGAACAGTTTGGGACGTTCTTGCTCGATGGGAGTACTGAGTACAACTAACCAGGTAAGCAGCGCATTCAGAACGATCAACGGTAGCGAAATCCCATCTACACCAAGACTATAACTGATCCCCAAAGATTGCAGCCAGGGAAAATGCTCCTGGAACTGCATGGTCGATCTACTAATATCAAATTGAGTAGTTAGATAGATCGATAACCCAAGAACGATCGTAGCGATCGCTAAGGCCAAATTCCTGAGCGTGGCGTTGGCGGTGCTGGGTTTAAGCACGGATAAGGGGGGTGCTTTACCATCGGATGTATTTGCATAAGTGGTGTCGGTGGCGATCGGCAAGAAGCCGATCAGTAGGGCACCCATAATTGGCAACCAGATCAGACTACTGAGCATAATTTAAGGTTTGGTGGAATTTAAAGTGGAATTTAAAGTTTTTAGTCATAAAGTGGTCAATGCCCACCCTACAACAGGCTGGATTTAGGTACGGATGGCGAAACCGAGTACTAAAAGTATCAAAACCGCTATCCCGACTAAAATAGTTAGCAGATATCCCTGAGATTGGCCGACGGTGCTGTACTTCAGGTTTTGACCGCTCCAAATTGTTGCCAATCCAAACAGCCTGCCAAAGCCATCGATAAAGTAGCGATCGAACGCATCAGAGAGTTTAGAAATCCAGTCAACTCCAAAAACTATGCTCATTTTGTAGAGTTTAGCCGTGTATAGATCGTAGGAGAGAAAATCTTGCAGGGCTTTACTGGGAAGGGATACGGGCTTAGCTACCTTGTCATTCAGGTAAAATCCAGCTCCCGCCGCCAATCCGATCGCACTGGACGAAATTAAAACAATGGATGAGGGTTCCGTCAGGACTGACCATCCAGGAACGACCTGCCAAACGAACAACAATTGGGGAACGTGCAGGACAATACCCATCAGAAATACCATTGGTAAGGCCATCGGCCAGTGGATTTCGGGCGATCGCTCGGTCATTTGCTTGGGTTTACCGCCAAAGATGAGGCCGAACGTGCGGACGAGGCTAAAGGCAGTGAGGGCATTGACCAAAAACAGGACGGCGACTAACCAGGGCTGAGTTTGCCATGCTGCTTCCGTCAGTTGCTGTACGGCCCAGAACGATCCGAAGGGAGGTATAGCTACTAAGCCCAGAGTGCCGACTACAAATGAGAATCCACTCACCGGACGACGAGACCACAGCCCACCATAGAGTCGTAAGTCTTGCGTGGTGCAGTTCCAGATCGCGCCGCCAATACTCATCACCAGCAGCGCGATCGCGACGGCATAGGCGAACATCAGCAACAGAGCCGTATTAGTTTGATGCAGTCCAACCGCGATGAAGGCTAGACCCATGTAGGCGCTGACCAAATAAGAGAGCGCTCGCTTGGCATCAATCTGGGCGATCGCAATTAAAGTGCCACCGATAGCCGTAGCAGCACCGATCGCGATCGTGGCGGTCATTACCACTGGAGACAGAGAAAGCACCGGCTCTAGCTTCACCAATACCCAAGCTCCGGTGGCAACCACAACAGAATTACGCAAAATCGTACTGGGTAAAGGACCTTCCATAGCTTCATCCAACCACAGGTGTAGCGGAAACTGGGCGCATTTACCCATCGGCCCCGCCAGTAGAGCTAAGCCCACCAGAGTAGCGATGGTTGGATCGACATTGGCTGTTTTAGCCCAAGCTGCTAGCTCGGTAAAGTCCCAGGTACCTGCCAAAGGCAACAGAGCCACAACACCCATGAGGAGTATTAAGTCTCCTATCCGTTTGGTTAAGAAAGCATCCCGCGCGCCCGTTATTACGAGGGACTGGTTAAACCATAAGCCTACTAATAGGTAAGTGCCGAGCGTGAGAATTTCTAGAATTACATAACTGAAGAACAGCGAGTCGCATAGAACCAGGGCTGTCATCCCTGCTTCAAATAAGGCTAGTAAGGAAAAGAAGCGCGCCCAGCCCCAGTCCATCTCCATGTAGCCAATCGCATAGATCTGAGTGAGGAGGTTCAGACCGCAGATTAAAGCTGCTGCCCCCACTGCTACTTCAGATATTTCTAGAGAAATGGTCAGATCGAGATTGGCAACTTTCAGCCAGGGAATAAATAGTTGCTGTGGGGGCTGACCCCAAATGTCCCTGAGCGCCAGGAGGCTCTGAGTCAGAGCGAAAAAGGTGGCGATCGCATTGACATAACCCGCCGGTCTCGGTCCCGTCCGACGTGTAATGGATGGGAACCAGAGCACCGAAATGAATGTTCCTGCTAGGGCGTAGCAGGGGATTAGCCATATAGTCTGGAGAACTATGGAATTCATTGATAATTGTCTATGGAAGAACAAGCATACTTAGAGTATTAACTAATAATGTTCTGTAATAAGGCTAAAAGTCAAAGCTTTTTGACCTTGCCATGCATCGGAATACCTAATGGTTTGGCAAAGATTAATTTATATTAAGCAGTCGTCGGCCAGTTTTTCTAGACTTGCCCAGTTTGCCTAAACGCACTTTCCGGGCAAAGTCGAGGGCAAGCAGCTAAATTTCGCTCTTGATGCGATCGTTTTGCTGATTTGTGGGAAGTATATGTCTTAAGGGGGAATGAAATGAACCTCTACCTGTCAAGTGTCAATTTAAGGAATTAAAAGGTATTTAAGGTAATGCAAAAACTTTTCTCTTTGGGCGCGATCGCTACTCTCAGTGCAGCAGTTCTGGTGGGTTTTAGCGCTCCTGCTAAGGCTGGTGAAACGTCTACTGCGTGTTCTACTGATGGGGAAGTAGCTGCCTGTGCGGCAGTGGACGAACATGGTAATGCGGCGGTTTCAATAGTCGATGAGAATGGTAATCAGGTTACCGTTTCAGAAGATGCCAACGGCAATCGCACTACAGAAGTAATCGAGCAAGCTCAATAAGTCTGACTTGGCTACTTTTGCTCCCATAGAAACTACAAATTAAAACTCAACAAGAGCCATAAATTTACGGGGGGTAAGTTTATGGCTCGTTTTCCTATGTTTGTGTGGTTCTATAGCGGTTTTCAGATCGGAAAGAGCAGGGGGTTTGGGGGCGTTGCCCCCAGGTCGGGGTTCCACCCCTTCACCCCGTCAATAAAACCCGTTCTCAAGTGAAAACCGCTATATCAATCTGATTGCTTTCGATCGCCGATCGCACGAAACTAAATTATGGGAAGGAACGTACCTACTATTGCGGAGTAAATGACTAAAGCGAGCGATTTGGAAAGATATGAATGCGATCGAAAATGAGCGAAAAATTTTGTGGCAACAGGTAGTTGGACTAGCCGCTATGTTGGCGGCGATCGTATTTGCCTGGACGATCTACGAGTTTTATCAGCCCCAAATTCTCAGGAATATGGGCTTTGTGGAATTAGCAACCTGGTTGGGAGTAGTTCAGGGTGTCCTGGTAGCTGGAGTCGAGCCTGTGGTGGGAGGTATGAGCGATCGCATCATGCGCTCGTTCGGTAGCCGTCTACCCATAATAGCCGTCGGCGTAACGATCGCTGGCTCCATTTTCTTAATAGTTTCCTGGTTGCTGGACGGTCATTTGCCTGACGGTATGCGCTGGCTAGTTCCCATCCTGATGACAGCTTGGGTAATTGCCATGATTATTTTTCGGGGGCCTGCGATCGCGATTTTGCAACAACTCGCACCTACAAAATTTCTGCCTCAAGCCAATTCTCTACTTGTCTTTGTATTTGCCTTAGTCGGTGCGTGTCACCCAGTTATTAATAGCCTCTTAAAGAATTCTGGAGCTGGAAAGGCGTTCATTTTTGGTGCTGTGGGGTTGCTAATTGGTGCTACCTGGCTCTGGCGATCGTCGCCTAAATATCTATCTCCATCCCCGCAAGCTGCTTCTCAAATGCTGTCTGAGGCACGAACTTCGACAAGATCGATGTTCCTGGCCTTCCTAATTGGGATGGGAGCAGCAACAGAAGTGAATTTGATGATGGCTGTGGTACCGCGAGTATTATCCCAAACTTCATCTTTAAATCTCAGTGGAGAATACACAGCCTCGGCGATCTTGTTAATTGCCGCGATCGCGACCTTTCCTCTCGGGCAATTAATAGTCAAGATCGGCGAGCGTAAAGGCATGGTAATAGGTTTGTGCGCTGTATCAGTTGCGATCGCCATGTCCTTTCTGCGGCAAACTGCCTTCGGCTCGAATCTCATATTCGAGTTGTTCCACATATTCCTCGCTGGGGTGGCCTTTGGGTTAGTTTTCACCAGCATGATTCCGTTTGCTCTAGCCATGCTTGCCAATGGGAATGAGGGGCTGGCGACAGGTTTATATTTTGGCGGAGGTGGTTTAGCGACGGCTTTACTGAATGGATTCGCCTTGTACTTTGGCAGCCAACTGGATCGAATAGAGGTGGGTGTAGGAATTGCGATCGCGCTGGTTGCCTTACCTATAACCTTGGTATGTATTAGATTAAATCGTTAAGTGTTAATTCTTGTTTGGGATTTGAAAATTCCTTTGTTGATAGCAGTTATTCTGAGAACGTACATTTGCAAACGAGGTGTCCTGCTATGCAAAAATATGTATGTTCGACCTGCGGTCATGTATACGACCCCGAAGAAGGCGATCCCGATTCGGATATCCCGCCTGGTACGCCCTTTGAAGATTTACCAGAAGATTGGGTGTGTCCCGTGTGTGGCGCAAGTAAAGAAGATTTTGCCCCAGAATAAGGAACTAAAACTCCTGTTGCTCGCCGACTGTATAAAATTAGTCGTCAACCGCAAATGTTTTGGCGATGGGTGAAGCGGAACGTTATTTTGCATTTTGTTAAATAAAACCCTAAATAAGGACGTTACCTAACAAAAGTGTGGATAATAACACCAATGGTTGATTTATTCTGCAGATAGTAGGATAACAACCACTATGGGGTGTTTATCTAGCATTTTGCATAGTAATAAATAGTTATGCTGAAAATAACCCTTACTCAATTTTTCTTACAAGATCTTCTATATTCGGTACTTGTTTATCTAGTTGAGATTGATTGACCGTAATGTTCTTACCAGCTACTGTTTTTTGTCCAGCGGTCAAGGATGCGATAGGTATTCCTAAAGCTCCCGAAACAACTGATGCAGTATTAGCATCATTGACTTCATATTGAAACATTTCTCGAAAAGCTCTTTGACTAACTGGTGTTGAAGCACCACTAGGATGTATACAGAAAGACTGAGGAGTTGTTTTCCAAACACCCCATATTTCTTCGCCGATCTCATTTACAACAGTTCTAAAAGCCGACGCGGAGGAACTGTTCATCTGTGTAAGTCTATTTCCTACATACATGTATATTGTTGGCAACGCCATCCGATATCTATCCGACTCTAAGAAGAACTCTGATTGAGTGTCTCCAGTATGTCTTCGGATACCGTAAACTAAGGCTAGAACTGCTTTTACTGCTCGCTTTGAAGAACCGTCAGCAGAAAAAGGAATTATTAATCGTTCAGCCGCTGTTAGTGCCAATTCCGTGTAAATAGAGAAACTGGGGTTACAGTCAATGAAAACACAGTTATTTTCATTGTGCCAAGAGTTTTGAACATCTGCTATCAGATCTCGTATCCATAAGTGGACAATTCGCCAAGCATCCTGCGGACCTGGATTTGTCGCGCTTGATACTCTTGAAGACTGTGTTTCAAGTTGCTCATCTCCAACCACAAGGTATACATTGCTTGGTACTTCACTGTTGTATCGGGACACTTGTGTGATGTAGCTAGTGCCTGAGTTCGGAGATACGTATGGACTCCGAATTCGATCCTCGATATACCCGGAGATTGTAAGTCTTGGTTGTTGTGTATGGATTTGAGTAAGTTTTGTTTCTCCTTGATCCATTCCACCTAAAAGCATAGAGGATGAGTTAGCCTGTGGGCATAGGTCAACTACTAGAACTTTTTTATACGGATTCTGACGTGCATACTCTGAAGCTAATTGAAAAGTTAGGTAGCTTTTACCCACACCGCCTTTGTTGTTCCATATTGCGTAGATTGCCATTTACCTCAAAATCCTTTTAGTTAATTACTTTCGAGAATTCTAGACGAGTTTGGTCTATTACTGGTAATACAATTTTGGTGGTAATTTGGCTCAAAGCACAAAAGAGTGTTGCTTTAGAATGTTAACGTTGAAATATACAGCAATAATACTCAGCCTAATCGGGTCGAGAAGGGTGTTTAGCCCTTCCCTCCCACACCACCCGGCATGCGGGTCCGCACCGGGCGGTTCATAATCGCCGCGCAAACAAACCTCAAGAAAATCAGGCATAACCCTGGACTTTCATCCAAAGTTCTCGCACTGAAAGCCAACCCTGTAACTGTAACCACTGATTCGTCATTCCCGTATGGGTTGCCAGAGTCTTTGACAAACGCCAATAGCCTTTGCGACTAATGCCGGTCAAAATCGCCTGTCGCTTACTGGTTCCGAGAGCAAGCAAATGGCGAATACGAGTGCGAGGTCTGCGCCACTGTTGACCGTAACACATGCGAATCCGTCGCCGCAACCAACCATCCAACTGCTCAATTGGACTGTAATGCTGGGAAATGCCGTAGTAGTTCATCCAGCCCCGTAAGTATCGGTTCAATCGTTCCATGCGGTACTCCATTGAAACACCCCAACTACGTGACGTTAAGCCCCGCAGTCGATGTATGAAATCCCGATAGGCTTGGTCTGACCACCAAATCCGAATTCCTCGGAACGTAAATCCCAGAAATTCTAATTTGTCAGTCCTGACCACACGACTTTTCTGCCGATTTACTTTGAGCTTCAGCTTTTGGCTCAGGTATCGGCTGATATTAGCCAACACCCTCTGCCCTGCCCGTCTACTTTTGACCAGAATTACCAAGTCATCCATATAGCGAGCAAAGCGATGTCCTCTTGCCTCTAACTCTTTGTCGAGGTCATCCAACAAGATGTTGGCGAGCAACGGTGACAGTGGCGACCCTTGTGGAGTGCCCCAATCCGTTGCCGCGAAAGTGTGACCGACCATAACTCCCGCTCGCAGATACCGTCCGATTAAACCCAGAAGTACCTTATCGGTTACTTTCCGAGCAATGCGGGACATCAGCATGTCGTGGTCTACATTGTCAAAGAATTTCTCCAAATCAATGTCTACCGCAACTTGATACCCTGCTTTGATGGCGGACTTTACCTGCCGAATTGCTCCGTGGGCAGATCGCTTGGGTCGACTGCCATAGCTTGAGTCCGAAAATCCTGGCTCAAACATTGGCGATAACACTTGTAGAATGGCTTGCTGGATTACCCGGTCTATGACACAAGGTATTCCTAGCTTTCTCTCGCCGCCTCTTGGCTTTGGTATTACTACCTGTCGCACTGGCTGCGGTTGATACGTACCATCCTTCAGGGAAGCGCGAATCTCTGTCCAATGCTCCCTTGCATAGTCGAGGAAATCTCCTATAGTCATACCGTCGATTCCGGCTGCTCCTTGGTTCGATTTCACCCTTCCCCATGCCTGTTGCACATTGTTGCGCTCTAATATTCGCGCCATCAGGTTGTCTAAGGCTGGCTTTATGTCAGCACGCCATCCGTCATCTCCCCCGGTCGGGTTCATCGATGCGTCTGAGTTGTTCATTGCTCCTCCTTATGGCAATTATGTTCTGTCCTTCGTCCTGGATTGGACTACTATGACTTCTGCTGACTTCTGCAAGGCTTGACACCAAGAGTTCCCTCTTAGTGGGCTGTCCTTTTTGCTTTAGGGTTCTGTGGCTTCCTAACCGTTTCCGGCTCTTACCTCATTCAGACTCCCTTTACTCTTAGAACCGCAACCTTACAGACCTCCCCAGATATAGCGCTTTTCAGATCGGAACGATAAGGGGGGGTTGGGGGCTGCGCCCCCAAGAAGGGGTGAAACCCCTTCACCCCATAAATAAAACCTGTTCTCAATTGAAAACCGCTATAAGAACGTGAACTGTCCCGCCGCAACCGTGTCATTTACTGTGCCCCTTGAACCAGAGGTTTTGTTGTGTTGTGCCAACTCACCCAGGGGTCTCAGCCTTCTATGACATTTCTGTTCGTCGGCTCGTCGGTTTGCTATCCGGCTTCCTTCAAACACTTCCTCGCGAAAGCATTCTTGCCTTAAGCTAGTAGTGGTCGTCACTCGGATCTGTAAATTGATCATTTGGACGCTGGTTCTCCTACAGGGGACTTTCACCCCATTAGTTCACGCCCATGCTGGGCGTACACACATCATTGGAGCGGACAATATTGTGATATTTCGGGGTTGAGTTGTGGGACGATCTTTTGCCGCTCAATTCGACCGTTAGACAGTGAGTTAGATGCAGTTAAATTCAATCGAAGAGAAAATTGAAATGATTCTTAAGATTCCACAAAACTCCAATTTCAAACTAGAAATTGCTAAAGAGCTTCTTCTATTGATTGAAGAAGCTCATAAAGAATTTGATAGATCTCAAAGCGATCCTGACTGGGAGTGGGACACGGATAGAAGCTCAATAACCGTTGACGGCAAAACATATGAAATCAAGTTAAGGTTTGGTTTTGCTGAATATTTTTTCACGTTAGGAGAAATCTTAAAGACGGACATTAGAGATCTAGGAGGCGTAGGGAGAGAAAGGGTTCCATTTGGATTTATTGCTTACAATAAAGAGAGTAATGCAGTCTATATTGTTTTTCGCGGAACAATGACCCCAGCAGAATGGATCACTAATGCTCAATTTAAACCTGGATGTGAATCTTTCCTTGGAGAAAATGATTTAGGTAAAGTTCATCGTGGATTTCATAAGATTTATACCCGTAAAGATATTGGGTCAAATCCCGTCAAAGAAGAGGACGATATACCTTCAATCCGAGAATGTATAGAAAATGCAATTAAAGGTTGTCCTAAACATACTATTGGACTATGGCCCACGGAAGCTATTGAAAAATGTCCTACAGATGCTACGGTATATATTACAGGCCATAGTTTAGGTGGAGCTTTAGCTACATTATCAACACTTCATATTAAAGCAAAAATTAACCCCTTTAACCCCATTCTTTATGCTTTTGCTAATCCGAGGGCGGGAGGTGTCAACTTTTCTAAGAGATTTGAAGGATTAGAATGTTTTCGTATTGCTAACAGCGAGGATATTGTTCCTACCCTACCTTTAGCAAGCATTGATTTAACATCTGGTTCAAATGATACGACTAGCAAGTCTTTAGCAAAGACAAAAAATCTGCCTAAACTTTTTTCTTCTCTACTTCCCGATCTTGATTACCATCATATTGGTGAGCCTATTTACTTTACTCATCACAAAGGAGCAATTGCCGATAATCACATTATTCCGGCATACAAAGAAGCTTTAGGCATTATCTGATCCTTGATTTAGTACCATGGTTCTTTATGGCTTTGTAGAACTAAAAAAGCAAATCGAAGAAATTTAAGTAGTTTATTAAATGAGGCTATAGAGCAATAATGATGTCATCAGCTAAGTCGTGGGCGGTTTTCATTGGAGTAGCTACAGTTGACATAGTTCTGCTTATCAAGCTATTAACCAGCCAATCTTCTACAGATCTCCTTGTGGCTATCGGTGTTATCACAACCCTCTTGATCTTCTCTTTTCGGCTTGAGGACATATTGCTCCGGCAATGATAGAGCGTGCATTTTTTAGGTAGTGACCCTTGAAACAACCGTATCTCCTGTAATATCTCAGGTTGCCGGAGCAATAATAAGAGCTAATATTGGCAAAGACGGGTTACAGATTGAGTTAAGCAATCTCAACACAAGGTTAGAGAAAACCGAGAATAATTTGACAGAAGCTCAAGCTGAGATCGAAGCTAACAAGGAAAAGGTAGACAATTTATTTTTACTCTCAATGGGTCCTGATCTATATATGAACTTGAAGAAAATAGCGTCAGGTCATTTTGGAAAATATCACAAGAACCCTGATGGAGGTTTAGATCGTGAGCTTCGCCACCTCCGCAATATTGGTTACATAGAAGTAAAAGATAACTCTGTTAGCAAGATTCCTGAGTATGGTGAGAATCTTTCAGAGTATGTATGGGTTACTGAAACTGGTAAGGATTTTGTTACTTTGCGGGAGTTGGTTGAGCAGCACAAGTCGCAAGGTACAGGCTAACAATTAAAATGCAGTGCGATCGCCGATCTTGTAGGGTGCGTCCCACGCACCTTTTACCTTTTTAAATACAAGCCCGTCTAATCGGGTAACCAGGGGATTTTCTCCCCCAGTCCCCACAGCACCCCGCGTGCGGCTCCGCACGGGGCGCTTCCCCAGAAAGGTTTAGATATTTAGGCTCAAAAGAACCGATATCCAAGGCTGGTTGTGCAATTAAGCGCCGACAATATGGCTCCCCCGGTCGGGTTCATCACCAAGTCGAGCTTTGCAACTCCTCCTTGCTTGCCAAGGTTCAGCCCTTCACCGTGTCTCACCCATTACGATGAGCGTTTGGCTACTATAGCATCTGCTGACTTCTGCCCAATCATGAGTAACGTTGCCGCAACTCACGCGGTCTGAGTTGTCTTAGGGTTCTGTGGCTACCTAGCCGTTTCCAGCTAGACCTCAATCAGACTCCCTTAGCTTCAAAGACCGCCGTTTGAGCAGATCTCCCCAGATAAGAACGTGAACTGTCCCTGCACAACCGCGTCATTTACTGTGTTCCCCGAACCAAAAGGCTTTGTGATGTTGTGCTCACTCGCCACGGGAATTTCAGCCTTCTATGACGTTTCTGTCCGTCAGCTCGCAGGTTTGCCGCTGGCTTCCTTCAGACCTTTCCTCGCGGAAACGCCCTTGCCTTTGGCTAGGAGTTTTCGTCACTCGGCTCCAAAATTTACGAGCATTTGGACGTTGGTTCTCCTCCAGGGGACTTTCACCCCATTAGTTCACGCCCATGCTGTTCCTATGATGGATTGTAAAGCGCTCAACAAGGTGCGAACCTGAAGGTAGGAATGTATTAACCTCTCTAATTCGTAAGCATCCCCTCAAACTCTATCCCTACAACTCATTAAATATTTTGATGGAGCCACCATCCATACTGCCTATGAAGCTGGGTTTTCAGGGTTTGTTCTACATCGAGAACTTAAGAAGCATGGAATCCAGAATCTAGTGGTGAATGCATCATGGGTTGAAGTTTCCGTCAATGACCGCGTCAAGACCGATAAACGAGATGCGCTCAAATTATCCACCCTGCTGGAAGTAAGGCGATTAAAGGGAATCCGCATTCCCAGTGAGGTAGAAGAAGCCCATCGGTTGCTGAGTCGCACCAGACAACAGCTTGTCGAAGATCGCACTGCTGTCAAAAACAAAATCAGGATGAAGTTTCACCAGTTTGGGCTGATTGATGATGATGAGACCCGCCAGATGACCCACATACTCGTCGATGAGCTTCTGGAAAATGCTCCATCAAAAGAATTAACGATTGCGATTAACGCCTACTGGAGCGTTTGGAGAAATCTAGATGAGGAAATTAAGAAGATTGAGGAAGAACTGAAGCATCAAGCTAAAGAAGACCCCAACGAAAAGACCTACCGCTCCGCCCCTGGCGTTGGGCCACTGTCTGCTCGGATCTTGTCAAATGAACTGGGGAATATGTGCCAATTTAAGAATGAACGTCAGTTGTTCTCATTTACAGGTCTAACCCCCAGTGAACATTCTAGTGGTGAAACGATCCGTCGAGGTCACATCAGTCGCCAAGGCAATAGTCGAGTTAGAGGGATATTAATCGAGATCGCATGGAGAGCGATTGGGAAAGATAAAACACTGGCTGATTTTTTTGAGAGGCTTTATCCTAGAACCGGAAAGACCAAAGCCATCGTTGCCGTCGCTCGGAAACTTATTGGTCGGATTCGCGCAGCCTTTCAAAAAAGAGAGCACTACCAAAAAGAATTTCTTGTTGCGGAAACTCCAGCAGCTTAAACTCCGGGAAAATTCATTAATGTAGTACAGCACTAGAAAAACGAGAGTGCTCAGATTTTTGTGTAAGCGAGAAATAAGGTCAGTAATTTAAACGTCCTGGGAATAGGATAGCAAAATATGACAACGCTGCCTTCCAATCTTTAAGGGGGCGAGTCCAACGCTTGGCAATGTTATGCATGGCCAAGAACATGAGCTTGAAGACAGATTCCTCATCGGGGAAGACAGCCTTGGTTTTAATCACCTTGCGCAGGGAGCGATTGAGGGATTCAATGGCATTGGTAGTGTAGATGACTTTGCGGATGTCCATGGGATAGTCAAAGATGGGGATAATGTTCTGCCAATGGCGCAGCCAGATTTGGCTAATCGCGGGGTATAGGCGATCCCACTTGGCGGCAAAAGCCTCAAGCGCAGCTTCGGCTTCTGCCAAAGTGGCAGCATGATAAATGGGCTTGAGGTCAGCCACAACAGCTTTAGCGTCTTTCCAGGGCACATGACGCAAACAGTTGCGGATCAGATGCACAATACATAGTTGCACCTGGGTTTGCGGGAAAACAGCCTCAATCGCCTGGGGGAATCCCACTAAGCCATCGCAACAGGCAATCAGAATGTCCTTGACCCCACGGTTTTTGAGGTCAGTCAGCACCTTGAGCCAGAACTTAGCGCCTTCGGATTCCACCTCCCCAATCCACAGCCCAAGCAATTCTTTGTTGCCCTCAACCGTAATACCCAAGACGACATAGACCGCTCGCTTGCTCACCCGACCCGACACCTTGATATTCACGTAGAGGGCATCGAGGTAAATGATGGGATATACAGGTTCCAGGGGACGGCACTGCCAAGCCTTGACCTCGTCGCTAACTGCATCAGTGACCTCACTGATGAGTGCGGCGGAGATCTTGGCACCATAGAGTTCTTCGAGTTGAGCACTAATGTCTCGGGTGCTTAATCCCCGTGCATACATAGCCAGGATTTTCTCATCGAGTCCTGCTATTCGCCTTTGGTGTTTCGGTACCAGCACGGGGTCAAACTCGCCGTTACGGTCTCGCGGTATCGACAACTCCATTTCGCCCTGTTGCGACTGCACCGTCTTCTGCGAGTAGCCATTGCGGCTGTTGCGTCGCACAACTTCGTCTTCTACCGCTTCCTCTCCCTTAGGCGTGCTTGATTTGAGGTGATGGCTCAGCTCTCCCGTGAGCGCTCGCTCGATTAGTCGTTGACTCAGTTGCTTCAGTAAGCCCGATTCTCCTAGAATGTCCTCGGGGCTATGGCACTCTGACACCAACTCGTCTAGTAGTTCATCTGTACGATTAGTTGCTTGTTTGCCTCTTAACATGTTGCGGTCTCCTTGGTTTTTGTGATTCTAGACCGCTTACACAAAATTCTGATCAGTCTCGAAAAACTCATTACAAGGGAATACTCCAAATAAGCTTTTTGAATAAACATCTATATGTCCATTGAAATTCAGGATGAATATGCGTTCGCCTTAGATAGCTTGATACCCACATTGAAAAGCTCATATGAGAAGATGAAGCTATCATGTGCTTCTAATGGCAGTTTCGATTATTCTCAAGCCATCATTAATCGGCTACGTGCCTTTTATTTTTCACAATCAGGAATGAAAGATTTTCTTGATAAGAAAGTTGCTCAAGCAGGTTCGGATTTTTTTGTAGAAACAATTTTATTCTTTCTGAAGTTGTTCAATGATGTGGAAAACCTTGGTCTTGAAATTAAGTCAGAACAAACTAGACTTTATTGGAAATAGGAGTGATAAAATTTAATCGCAATTCCTCTTTATCTGCGAGGATTTAGCCAGCCGTCACCTGGCGGTGAGTGACCCTGAAGTTATGTAATCCACAGGCAGTTTCCATCACTATATCCACATATTGTGCCTTGCGATTGCGGAAGGGATCGCGCACGATGCGCGCACGCTTCACCCCACTGAGATGATGTTCAACTATGATGCGTTGACTCGAAATCTCGCGATTACGCTCCTTTGCGGCTGTAGTTAACTCCCCTCCACGCGGTTTCTTCTTCGGTTGCAATATATTGCTCCGGCAATGAAAAAGAAAGCATAGGATAATAGAAGTAAAGGCACAAGGAGGTTTGACATGGATAAACCAGATGGCCGACACCTATCGATAGAAACGCAAAATTACCTTCGACAGCAAGCGATCCGGTTGCGAGAACAAGGGAAACGAGTATGTGATATTAGTGAGTACCTGGGGATTCATCGTAACACGATTACGGAGTGGTGGTGGGCGTATCAAGATTACGGAGAAGCAGCCCTGTTTCAGCAGCGACGAGGACGAGAGGTAGGGGAAGGGCGCAGTTTAAGTGCCTCAGAGGAAACAACGATTGAAGCAATGCTGCGGGGACACAGCCCGGAGGAATACCAGATCGAGAGCGCCTTGTGGACTAGACAAGCCGTGCAAATACTAATCGAGCAAGAATTAGGAGTGGAGATGCCGATACGCACAGTGGGGGAATATCTCAAACGATGGGGCTACAGCCCCCAGAAGCCGATCGAACGTGCCTATGAGCAAGACCCCGCTGCCGTGAAACACTGGTTACAGGAAGAATATCCCGCGATTGAGCAACGGGCACAAGCAGAAGGTGCCGAAATCGAGTGGGGAGATGAATCGGGACTCAGTTCTGATGAGTATGGAGGGCGAGGTTATGCACCCAAGGGACATCCCCCTGAAATTCGTCCTAGTAAACGCGAGCGGACACGGTTGAATTTCATTGCTAGCATCAGTAATCAAGGCACGATTCAATTTATGCTTTACACCTGTACCTTGACAGCCCCAGTATTTATTGAATTTCTGCAACGGTTGATTGACAAGCGTTCAAGCAAACTGTTTTGGATCGTGGATCGCCATCCCGTCCATCGAGAGCGCCCCGTGCAGCAATGGTTAGAACAGCACTCCCAGGAGATCGAGTTATTTTATTTGCCTTCCTATGCGCCGCAGTTGAATCCAGTAGAGTATTTCAATGGTGATGTGAAACAGGGAGTTCACGCCAAACCTCTGACGCGAAACCTGGGTCAATTAAAACATAGATTGCTATCTCAACTGCAGAAATTGCAGAGATTGCCTGCCCACATTAGGAGTTACTTTAAGCATCCATCTATTATTTATGCTGCTCTATAGATTGCATTCTATTTTATTGCCAAGGCAATAGTTACCCCCTCAGGTGCATATCCCTGAAATCCCGTATCTTGCCACAGGCTACTCCCTGTTGGAAATTGATACCCCTCTTCGTCTGCCAGTTTCTTGTCATGCTTCTTGCCTGCTACCGTCTGCGAGAGATATTTTACCTTCCCGCCGCGGATGCGTTCGCTGATGATGTTGTTCTTCACCGTCGTGCCTTTTTTTCCGAGTGCCTGATTCAACACTCCTGTTAAGCGATGTATCCATTCATGCGCTTGCGCTTGCCCAATCCCAAACAAATATCCTTGCACCTCCTGCGTGGGATATTGTCGAAAGTAAAACAGGATAAACAGCAGTTTGTCTTGCGTTTCGTGCAGTTCTGCCTTGCGCCCTCCTCCATATCTGCGCACTCGACTGTCCCGCTTCTTGTAATGCTGGTTTAGATAGTCTTGCCATGCCTGCTCAAAGCTTCCGAGTAATTGCTCAAATTCTGGCAAGCTTAGTCCTGTTAAACTTTGTAATATCCTCGGCTTGTTTTGTAGCTCTTTATAGCTCAGCATGGCTTCATGGTTGCCTCTAGACATAAAGCAATCGTATCAGCTTCTGTCTTAACTTATTGCCGATAAAGTCTATTGATTTTATCTCGTCAAAATTGTGCAAAAGAAGAGCAAAGTACCATGTAAAGGATCAACTGGGAAAATTTCATCTTTAAATAGCGAAACTTATTCCTCATTCTCATAACTGGTGTGAGTCAAAAATACGAGCTAAATCTGCATAACTATTATTTAGACTGAATTTTTTCTGCCTAACTAACCCATAGAGGCATATAGCCAGACGATATTCTGCCTAAGATCCCAAATTTGGGGATATAGGCTGAAATATATCTGCCTATACAGCATATCAGTCTGAGTTGGCAACGTAAACGTTGTTAGAAATTCAGGCTGGATTTGGATTAAGAGAGTTTAGATTGATTTTTGGTTAGTATTTTAGGCAGAACTCCCGCATTTTACAGAACATGCGATCGCGCCATTAGCACCACCAAATTGCCACTATAGTTTTTACAACCTGGACAAAGAGCAAATGGCAAGCCGATCGTTCTAGGTTTGCTGGCAACAGCGTAGAATAGCTTGTGGTGCAGTCATGCCATAGCCAGTAACTAGAAAGCCCAATGTCAAAAATTACAGGTATAGGATGGCTAGCAGCCGCTTTGTTAGTGGCTGCGCCCATCTACGCCCATGAGGTCGAAATCTCTGGTGAAGTCGGTGCCACCCTGCATATAGAGCCAGACGATCGCGCCAAAGCGGGAGAACCAACGCAGGTGTGGTTCGCGCTTACTGAAAAAGGGGGAAAGGTAATTCCCTTGTCAGAATGCGATTGCAAGCTCAAAGTATATACAGGCAAGCAAACGGATAAACCTCTAGTAGAGCCACCCCTCAAAGCGATCGCAGTAGAACAATATCAAGGTATCCCCGGTGCAGAAGTAACTTTTCCCAATGTGGGAGCATATAAACTCGAACTCAGCGGCAGCCCCAAGTCCGGTGCTAAATTTTCCCCGTTTAACTTGAGTTATGACGTAGTAGTAGCGGGAAAAGTAGAGACAGCCAAAGAGTCGCCCAAACCCGAACAAAAACCAGCGGAAACAGAGAACAAATCGGGAAATAAGGCAGAAAAACTCAGCGAAGTATCCAGACAAACTGAATCCGACTCAAATACTCCCCTCTGGTGGATAGTCCCTACAGGGATCTTGCTTACGGCTGGGGTTGTCGTTGGTGCGATTTGGTTGTTGAGGTCAGATCGAGGCTAGGTATGCTAGATCTGCTCCTAGTTGCTGCACTGGGTTTTCTGGGTAGTTTTGGACACTGCGTCGGCATGTGCGGCCCCTTAACTGTGGCATTTTCCCTATCGGGTCAACAGGAGTCAGAAGCATCGCGATCGCCACAACAAACAACCCATAATTGGCGGCACTATCTCTATTTCCATACCACGCTCAACCTCGGGCGCATTCTGAGCTATGCCCTGGCAGGCATGGGTATCGGGGGTCTAGGCTCCGTCCTGGTTGCAGGCGGACAACTAGCAGGGATTGATAGCTCGTTAAGGCAAGGGCTGGCTATCTTCACGGGAATTTTATTGATATGGCTGGGTATTGCCCAGATCGATCCCAAACTTCTGCCGCGAATTCCCTTACCCCATCCTATCCAAAACCTCAATCTCCATCAAAAGCTCAGTACTGCGATGGTTAAACTCTCACTAAGTTCCTCCTGGTGGACACCTGGTTTGCTGGGCATGGCGTGGGGTCTGATTCCCTGCGGCTTTCTCTACATTGCCCAGATCAAAGCAGCAGAAACGGGCGATATGCTCAAAGGTGCCATGACCATGCTGGCTTTCGGTTTGGGGACGATGCCCGCTATGGTGGGAGTGGGAGTGTCGGCCAGTTTGCTGAGCAAAGACAAACGCAGCCAGCTATTTCGCCTGGGCGGTTGGATTACCCTAGCGATCGGCATTCTCACGCTAACGCGCACGGCAAATCAAACTGACTACACAGGACACGCTTCTCTATTTCTACTCATGCTAGCCCTGGTTGCTCGCCCCTTAGCAAACCTGTGGTCCCATCCCCTCCGTTACCGTCGTGCCATTGGTGTAGGTGCTTTTGTCCTCGCGATCGCCCATACAATCCACATGCTAGAGCATACCTTTAACTGGAAACTGCAAGTCCTGGAGTTTATGCTACCTACACACCAGTGCGCGATCTGGTGCGGTCTAACTGCCCTCATACTCATCACCCCAGCGGCTATCACCAGTTCTGACTGGATGGTACAGAAACTTGGGAAACACTGGCGATCGCTGCATCTCTTAGCCGTCCCCGCACTTTTACTAGCTGCCATCCATACGATCGCGATCGGGTCGCACTATCTCGGCAGTCTTGAGTCCACGCACTCTGGCAAAATTACGTCCGCGATCTGCGGTGTCCTGGTTTTATTAGTAATGGCAGTGCGCTGGCGCTGGCTGTGGCGGTTAGTCGGCCTCGAAAAGTTCTATACGGCACCGTCGCGAAGTTCTGGCTAAACTAAACCACTACGCAGTGCGACTACAGCCGCCTGGACGCGATCGTCAACCGATAATTTATTCATAATGCCGCGTACGTGGGTTTTAATCGTGTTGGTACTGAGGAACAATTCCGCCGCAATTTCAGGGTTACTCTTACCATCTACCATTAGTCTCAGCACGTCCAACTCGCGCTCCGATAGCTCCCCAAAGCCCGTTGATGGCATGGGGGGCTTGAGATATTCAAAAATCTTTTTGCCCACCTGCGGGTCCAAATAGGTAGCACCTTCATAGGCGGCCTCGATCGCTGCCATTAACCGATTCATACTCGTGCCCTTAATGCAGTAAGCCTCCGCCCCACTCGACAGTGCTGCCACAATTTCCGTACTATCGGTATGTGAAGTTAACATGACTACATGCACGTTTGGTAGCTCCGCCTTTATCCTTTGCGTTGCCGCAATCCCATCCAGGCGGGGCAAGCCTATGTCCATGACGATGACATCGGGTTTGTGCGCGATCGCAGCACTGACAGCCGAGTAACCATCACCTACAACTTCTACAACCGTGGCTTGAGGATACTTAGAAAATGCTTGTTCTAACCCAAGTTGAATCAGAGGGTCGTCCTCAACAATCAAAATCTTTATTTGGGGAACGCTTGTGGGTAAGTTCATGATTAGCTTGAGTACGTAACATCCTCTAAATGCAAACTAGCACAGAACCGCAAACCAACGCAGAAAAAACTTAGAAATTTAGCGATCTATGGGAAATACACACAGCCGCAGCCATTCTCACCCCAATCACCTGCCACTGTGCCTCTTCTTAGTGGTACCGTTCCTGTTGCAGATGATTTTAGCAGTAGGTCTGACAAATTGGCTTTCCTGGCGTAATAGCCAACAGGCTGCCGTGCTTGGCCTCATATCCATAGGCATATCTATGTTCTTTAGCATAGTAACTTGCCGATTGATTAGTAAACCAATTCAAAAGTTAATCCAAGCTACAGAAGCGATTGCCAACGGCCAACTAGATCAATTTGTTCGAGTACCTCAAATTAAGGAATTAGGACTGCTATCCCATTCCTTTAATAGAATGGCAGCGCAGTTGCGCGAATCATTTCAGAATCTGGCGCAAACCAATGAAGAATTAGAGATGCGCGTAGAAGCAAGAACGCAGGAGTTACGCAAGTCAGAGAAAAAATTTGCCCAGATATTCTTATCCAGTCCCAATCCCACCAGCATCGTCAGGATGAAAGACCGTCAAGTCGTAGAGGTTAACGATAGTGCTCTCAGGTTCTTTGGGTACGTCGGCACCGAAGAAGCTGATAGTGGCTCCTTAAGATTAGATATTTGGGAAGACGAGCGCGAACGCAAAGAAGTATTCCAACTACTCAAAGAAACTGGCTCGGTACGCAATCGCGAATATACGTTCCACACCAAATCGGGGGAACCGAGAACTGTTTTATATTCCGGTGAAATTATCGAATTAAATGACGAGCCTTATCTCCTGGGCATTCTGAACGATATTAGCGATCGCAAACAACTGGAAATGGAGCTATGGCGATCGCAAAAATTTCTGGATAATATTATCGAAAATATTCCCCTCGCAGTTTATGTTAAAGATGCCAGCAACGATTTTCGCACTGAGATCTGGAACCAAGCCAGCGAAGACATGTTTGGCATCACCAAAAGAGCCATCTACTGGCGACGAGCAGAGGAGTTTTATTCGCCCAAACAAGCAAAGTTCTTTGTCGAGGGCGATTTGGAGGCAATCCAGAAAGGCAAGATCGTTGAAATTCCCGAAGCAGTACTGGACACCATGGAAAAGGGTCATTTAGTACTGAGGACGCTTAAGGTTCCTGTTTTCAATGAGAATGGGCAAGAAGCTTATCTCATTTGTATTTCCGAAGATATTAGCGATCGCAAGCAAGCTGAGATCGCGCTCCAAAAAGCTAAAGAAGCGGCTGAGGTAGCTAACCGTGCTAAGAGCGAATTTCTCGCAAACATGAGCCACGAGCTAAGGACTCCCTTGAATGGCATCCTTGGCTACGCTCAAATCCTCAAACGACATCCCAATCTATCAGATCGGCAGGAAGAAGGGCTAAACATTATTCAACAATGCGGCGAACACTTGCTAACGCTCATCAGCGATATTTTAGACATTTCCAAAATTGAAGCGCGGCGCATGGAGTTACACCCCCATACATTTAACCTCCGCAGTTTTCTCCATAGTATCGCTAACATTTTCGAGATCAGAGCCGAGCAAAAAGGTATCACCTTTGAGTACATAGTACCAGATCGATTGCCTACAGGCGTTAATGCCGACGAACAAAGACTGCGTCAGATCTTAATTAACCTCCTGGGTAACGCTATTAAGTTCACCGATCGCGGTCACGTACACTTTCAAGTCAGCGTCCTGAACTCTGTTAGCCCTGATGCAATCGAATTACGCTTTCAGGTTGATGATACAGGCAGCGGCATCAGTAGCGATCAACTCGAAGCTATCTTTCTCCCCTTTCAACAGGTAGGCGATAGTAGGCGGATGACAGAGGGTACGGGATTGGGTTTAGCGATCAGTAAAAAATTAGTAGAAATGATGAATAGCAAGCTTCTGGTCAGCAGCACTTTAGACCAAGGTAGCAGCTTCTGGTTCGATCTAGATTTACAGACAGACGACAAATTCACGGATTTCAACGGCGATCGCGAGAGAAAGATCGCGAGTTATAAGCGAAGCCCGGATCGAGGCGCGCTCCGAGTTCTGATCGCCGATGATAAGCGAGCGAACCGTTTAGTTTTAAGCAATCTGCTCAAACCCTTGGGGTTCGAGACGATGGAGGCGATCGACGGTGCAGAGTGCATCCAGAAAGCAATCGAGTTTAAACCAGACCTCGTCCTGCTAGATTTAGTCATGCCCGTGATGGACGGTTTTGAGGCCACCCGTCAACTGCGTCAGATCCCAGATTTCCAAGACACGGTCATTTTTGCTGTATCTGCCAGCGTATTTGGCTGCGATCAGGATGCCAGCCTTGATGTGGGCTGTAATGCCTTTATCCCCAAGCCGGTGAGCGAGGAAACTTTACTCGATCGCATCAAAACCCACTTGGGTTTAGAGTGGGAATACGCGCCGGAACAGAATGCAACGCCTTTAGCAGCAGATCGAGGATCGGACAAGCGCAACACTACGCAAACAATTTCACCATCTAGCGATCGCGTTAATGACATCCCAGATCCAGAAACCCTTAACAACTTACTACAGTTAGCCATGATGGGCGATGCGATCGGGATCGAAGAACGAGCGATTCAAATCGAGCAACAAGATGATAGATTCAGGGAGTTCGCAAGGCAACTCAAGCAATTATCCAAAGGATTTCAAATTAAGCAAATTCAAGCGCTCTTGAAAAGTTATTTGACAGAGAAAAACTAAATTTTTACAGGGAGATCGTAATGACTACAGCAATATATGCATCGCTTTCAGCCCTTCTGATCGTTTACCTATCCTTAAACGTCATCAAAGAACGCGGGCAAAACAAAATATTGTACGGCGATGGCGGCAACAAGGATTTACAAATTGCTAGAGCAGCCCATTCTAATGCCACTGAATACATTCCGATCGCTTTACTACTTCTATTTACCTTAGAGTACAATCGTGCCAACATTTGGGTTATCCATGCCTTAGGGATTGCGCTTATTTTAGGGCGATCTATTCATGCATACAGCCTTCTATCCAAAAATCTCCCAGGGCGAGTGTTGGGAATGCAAATTACAATTTTTACAATCGCTGGTTTAGCAATTCTAAATTTTTTCTACATCCCATACAATTTGTTCAAACTCTAACCTGAACTGAACTTACCCAACCATGTCCAACCTCGACAATAAATCCACTCCAGGTACCATTTTAGTTGTAGATGACAACCCTAATAACCTCAGCGTTCTGGTTAGTTTGCTCCGCGAGTTTGGTTACAAAACCCTTGTTGCGGAAGATGGGGAAAGCGCGATCGCGCAAATTCCCTATGCTAGACCTGATATCATTCTGCTTGATGTCATGATGCCTGGCATCGATGGTTTTGAAACGTGCGAGCGCTTGAAAGCAACCCCTGATACTGCTGAGATACCGATAATTTTTATGACCGCCTTAGCCGACACAATCGATAAGGTAAGGGGCTTTAATCTCGGCGCTGTGGACTATATCACTAAACCCTTCGATCGCGAGGAAGTTTTGGTGCGCCTGAAAACCCATTTAACCATCCAAAAACTTAACCTTTCCCTCAAACAAGAGATCGAAGAACGCAAGCGTGCTGAGAAAGCTTTATGGGTATTTCTCCATGCCGTTTCCCACGACCTGCGCAACCCAGTGACGGGAATGAATATGGTGCTACAGAATTTTTTAGAGGAGTCTGACGATAAAATCAGCATAAATCGCGGGGTCGTAGAACGCATGACCCAAAGCAACAATAGACTATTAAACCTGATCGACTCATTACTGGAATCCCATGCCAATGACATCCAGGGGATAGCTCTCAAATGTCAACCTGTTAAACTAAGCGAAATAGTCCAGGGAGCAGTTTACGATTTAGAACCTATTCTTCGGGAAAATCACACTACGCTACTCAACCAGGTTAGCCCCGATTTGCCGAATGTAAATGTGGATGCTTTACAGGTGGGTCGAGTCTTCCAAAACTTAATCGCTAATGCCGTCAAACATAATGCTCCCAACCTAAACCTTAAAATTACTGCCCATCCCCACACTACAGAGGATAAAGTAGAAGCCCCACCCCAAATGTTGATATGCACGGTCGAAGATAACGGAACTGGCGTATCGCCAGAACAATGCGAGAGTATGTTTGAGTTATACGCACAAGGGGCAAGTAAAAGGCGATCGCTCGGTCTCGGTCTCGGTCTTTACATCTGCAAGCAGATCGTCGATGCCCACGGCGGCAGCATAGGCATCAAGAGCGAAGTGAACGTCGGCTCTCAGTTCTGGTTCACCCTGCCGATCGCAAATCCCCCAGTTGCCTAATTTCCATAAAAAATCACCATGACTGTAGGGGCAGTGCCTCCCTACCACAACAAGCCTTCTCCAGAGAGAGTTGGCAACTAATCATAACGTTATGATTAGTTCAGAACGGCATGGGATTGTCGTCTTTTAGTTCAAACGTCACGTTTTCGTATATGTCCGCGATCGCGATCTCTAGATTAATAGTAGCCAGAGCCACCTTCTCAGCATCAGATTCATAAGCTCGAAATAACCAGGAATTATCTTCCTGTTTTACATACTGCTCGATCCCAATTTCATACTGGTCTATCAATATGTACTCTCGAATCTCTACAACAGAACGGTAATAACGAAATTTCTCAGTACGGTCATAGTTCCTTGTAGACTTAGACAAAACCTCAACAATCAAACAAGGATTCAAAATCGTATCCGTACGTTGCTCGTACAAAACTGGTTGTCCCTGGATTAAAAGCACATCTGGATAAGTGTATTGTCGATACTGAGGGATCCACAGACGCAGATCGTTAATGTACGGCTTAATGTCTGTTTTGCGCAGCATGAATTTCAAATAGGCATAGACATTACCAGCAATCTGGTTACGATCAATCGATCCGTCCGTCATCGGCACAATTTCCCCATCTCGATACTCGCTGCGAAACTCAGAAACTTCTTCCTGTAATAAATACTCTTGTGGCGTGTAGTAGCGTTGTTGAGTTTGCATCCCAGCTATTTCACTTTATATTTTTGCCCATTTCCATTTAATAAATTTTACTATGCCAGACCGATGGCGAGGTCAAGATATCTACCTTACCTACACCACTGCTTCTCGCAGGGGATGCCATCGTTATTGCCATCCATCTTCACATTCGGGCAATTTTTAAGGAAGAACGTTGCTTCTGCACAGGATGTCATCTGCGAACAATAAGTTCTTCCATCGCATTTGAAAACTGACGACGGACTTGTGTCTTTTGGCAAGCTTGGGCTTGGCTTGGCGGTATTTGATACCGACTGCTTATTATTAGCGATCGGGTTGGTGAAGGGGAGAAAGCTTTTAGATCTAGCGTATATTTGCCAACCAACAAAGCCCAGAACCAAAAGAATTATTAGCTTTTTCATTAGTTTTAGTAATTGTGATTTGCTCTAATATTTTCGCCTGCCAATCTAACGGTTTCGTTAATTCGCTTTTGCCTCGTTTCCGGTTTCTTAGCACCTACAATCCATTCCAAAATACCGCGCTTAGACGATCGCGGGAACTTTTCCCAGTTCTCCCAGGCTGTTTTGTTGCGATCGAACTCTTTTTGCAAATCGTCAGGAATAATCAGATCTTCTACTGCATCTAACGCAGTCCAGGTGCCATTGTGCTTAGCTATTTCAATCGCTTCCAATCCTGCCGGAGCCATCAGATTTTGCACGATTAGGTTTTCCACCTTTTCTTTATTAACCTTGCTCCAGTTACTTTTGGGACTCCGTTTAGCAAAAAACTGATAATAGCTGCGATCGTCGCGTTTGTTTGGCTTGCTATCTATCCATCCAAAACATAGTGCCTCGTCAACTGCTTCTGGATAATAAACACTTGGGACTTTGCTATCCTTCGTGTAGATAATCAGCCAAACAGATTTTTCCGACTGGTGATTTGCTCCTAACCAATCGCGCCATTCCTGCCTGGATTGAGCATGGAAAGTTTTTACGCCGTCTTTGAATTCCATAGTTGATATAGTTAACCAGAACTTCCATAAACTAATAGCGGTTTTCACTTGAGAACGGGTTTTATTGACGGGGTGAAGGGGTAGAAACCCTTCTTGGGGGCAAGGCCCCCAACCCCCCTGCTCTTTTCGAGCTGAAAACCGCTATAAGTTCTCAAGCGTGGAGCAATAATTTGACATACTCACCGGGCTGAAGCCACGGTGATTCTTGACACATCATCTCAACTTGCTACCGAAGTAGTCTTACGGTCGATCCGTGCCCGTTTAGAGTCGTGGCAATGCCCTATCCCGACTTTGTTTATATTTCTGGCGGCATTCTCGTCTCTGTCGTGTTCCGCCCCGCAATTGATGCAGAGAACAGACCGAACCAAGAGATCCAGCTTGCCCCATTTGTAGCCGCAATTTGAGCAGATTTGAGAGGTTGGCTCCCAACGGTTAATGACATTGAAGACGCGACCCAACTTCTCCGACTTTGCCTCACACAACACCCGAAATTCCCGCCATCCCTGCATACTAATCGCTCTTGCGAGTCTGCGATTTTTGACCATTCCCGACACATTCAAATCTTCCAGCGTGATTACTTGGTTTTCGTGAACCACACGGGTAGACAATTTATGCAGAAAATCTTTGCGGGTATCTGCGATTTTGTTATGCAATTTGGCGATTTGAATCCGCGTCTTTTCCCGACGTTTAGAGCTTTTTACCTGACGGGCAAGTTGCTTCTGTTTGCGTCTCAATCGCTTGTCCAGCCTTGAGTAGTCTGGACTTTTCACCATTTCCCCGTTGCTCATTGCTGCAAAGGTTTTGATGCCCAAATCAATGCCGATGCTGTGGTTTTTAGCATCAACTTGAACAGGCTCAATCTCTACAACAAAGCTCAAAAAATAGCGATTTGCAGCATCCTTAATTACCGTGACAGAGCTAGGCTCTGATGGTAATTCTCTTGACCAGATGGGCTTAACGTCGCCAATCTTGGCAAGGTAGACTGCATCCCCTTTGATGGAAAATCCGCCCATCCTGAATCGTGCCGACTGCCGACCAGCCTTCTTTTTGAACTTGGGAGAACCGACTTTTTTGCCTTTCCGCTTGCCCTTGAGCGAGTCGAAAAAGTTCTTGTAGGCAACACCTAAATCGGAAACCGACTGCTGCAATGGAATATTAGAAACGGTTGCCAGCCATTCCCGACCCTCTGTCTTCTTGGCTTGAGTGATGACCAACTTTTGCAAGTCGTTGTTGCTGGGCAGTTTTTCAGCCTGCTTACAAATAGCTAAGGCATCATTCCAAACCACCCGCACACAACCAAACACCTGAGCGAGACTCTGGCGTTGTTGGTCTGTCGGGTAAAAACGGTATTGATACCTAGCTTTCATGACTTATACTAGAATTGGTCTGTTACTTGATTATAGATTGGTCTACACCAAATGGCAACCCAATTTCGGAGAGAGCGGCATAGCGTTACAGACCTTAAGATTCACTTGGTCTGTGTGACGAAGTATCGTCGGTCTGTGTTCACAGCGAAGGGGCTTGATTTGATTGAGAAGTCGTTTCACGAAGTTGCCAAGAAAATGGATTTCCAAATTCTTGAATTTAATGGGGAAGGGGATCATGTCCACGCCTTGATTGAGTATCCACCTAAGCTGTCTGTGTCTCAAATTGTGAATGCTCTGAAGGGGGTATCCAGCCGTCGCTATGGCCAAGCTGGATTACCAAAGCCTCACAAGGAAGCGCTTTGGAGTCCCAGCTATTTCGCGATAGCCGTAGGCGGTGCGCCGCTGGAAGTACTTAAGGAATACATCAGGAACCAGGAAAAGCCGTCCTAGAAGGACGGGGCTTGAATCCCATATTCTCGGTCAGTCGTATCCACATCTATAACATAGACCTTCAGGTTTGCCCATCGAGCTTGAGTCAGAAACAATCCAGGCCAACCAGGTGCATATTTAAGATAGCTTACAGGTATCCCGATCGCATATCTACCACAAGATGAAGAAATGTTACCAGAAAACACCATTTTGACGTATTGGTTTACGCACTCCTTAGCTTCTTTGCGCGTAGGGAAAATTTTTTGTATCTCTGGAATCTCTTGCTTTAGCAGTGCATATTGTTCGTCTCCCGAAAACAGATAAATATTTTGACGCTGTTGCACGGGATATTTTTTGAGCGAATTAGCCAGCAACCTTATGGTTCGCTCGAATGCATCTTTTTGATCGACCAGAAGTTTTCGATTGGGGAACGACTGCATCACCTCATCAAAAGTAGGCATCAGAGCGATCGCTTTGCCACGAAACGGATATGTTTTGCCACCATCAGCCGTATAACCGTAGCCAATATCAAGCTTTTTCAAGGTTTCCATGCTTTGTTGTGGGTTACACCCTGACCGTTCGTTCTACTTTGACAACTCTACTCAATAGTCTCTTTCGCCGTCGATTTGTCGTTCTGGGCATATCTAATTCACATGTGCCTACCTGGGAAAATAGACGAAGGAAGACAAGAAATAGTTGTCGAGATTACCTGGTTTCTGGGCCAAGAAATTCTCGATTCACTTCTCGAATCTTCGCAGCAGAGTCATCGTATAAGAAGGGGAGATAAGCGTACCTGCGCCCTTTGGTAACTGGCGTAGCCTCATGCAACAGCGAGCATGAAAATACAATTGCACCGCCTGCTGGAGCCGTGTGAGTTTGATATCCAAACTCTGGGAACTTGAGTAGCCCTCCCTCATATTCCCCAGTATTGAGATTGAGCGAGACCGCAAACTTGCGATGAGCAGTGCCTTTGGTTGTGTTATCTCTATGTGCCTTAAAAAAACCTCCACTTTCACTGTCATAGCAAGCCACCATATGCCGTTCAATGCGCGTTGCCTTAAACTGAAATGCCTTGTAAATTTCGGGCACTAAAAGATCGTGAATGCGAAACATGGCTGCATTGCGCAGATCTTCATCTTCAATTGCGCAGTCTCGCCGCCGCTTGAAGCTACGATCGACAATCGGTACAGTCACTCCTTTCTCATCTCGCATAAACCCTGATTCTTCCCCACCATGCTGCTTGTAGTAAGAAATCAACGCTTGACAAAGCCCAGTTTCAAAGACGCGAGGTACGACTAAAACAGGTGCTTGCACGGCAGCCATGCCCCGAGCATCGAGTTTTGGTAACTGTGAGAGGAAATCGACTAGCTGAGTCACATGATTTTCGGGCGCATCAGCAAATGGTACGACTGCCAGTACTCGCAACCGCTCGTCAAAAATATAGGTACATAAGTGGTACGTATCATCGCGATCGACTACGCCAAATAAGCGACTGACTTTTTGCTCGAAATCCCAAAAGAAATCAATCCCCGGCAGTTGACCTTTTAGTCGAGATAGGAATTTATCGGCTGGATCGGTACTGACACCAAGAAAACAACAGAATTTATCATCAAAGAACTCTCGGTATATAGCTAAGTCACCCAGCACTTTTTGACTGGCTGGATCGTGAGACGATTTAAGGAAACAGAGTACAACGTATCGCCCAGCGATCGTATCAAAATAAAAGTTAGGATTCGTCGTCGAAGCCGCCACAAACCAGGGTGCAGGTCTTCCTACTGCCAAAACCATTTTTCCCGTTACCCCTAACTAAAAAAATGTTGGCAATATTGTAGCTAAGTCAATACATTTTGCAAGTGATGCCCATCACTAAATTAACCAATCGTCTTGGTAAATCGATCGCATGTACTGAAGTTCCTATCGGAAAACACAAAAAGCGATCGCACAGGTTAAGGAGAATCTAGATATTCTTCTTCGCTTATATTCTTCTTGCTTTTTGGGATTAGATTGCTTGCCCTGTTCCATGATTCAACCAGCGCTCTAAGTCAATAATATTATCGAAATCTAACAAAGCCTCGCTGAGAGATTCCATTCGATCGAGAGTAAGATTGTCAATTTGGGCTTGGTAGCGCTCTAAAGTACCAAACTTTTTTGATAGTTGACGCAATAAAAGCGATCGCGCCTCATTTTCTCTACCTTGCTGCATACCTTGCTGCATACCTTGCTGCATACCCTCTTGCTTGGCATCCTGATAAACCTTAGTCTGCCGCAGATCGTCTAACGTAAACATCGCTTGAATCTCCTCCCGACTTAACTTAGGAAATTTATATACTAGGACCGTCTCCATAAATTCTACTACAGTCTCTTTTAGCTCTGGCAAGCATCTCTGCTCCACCTCTGCCTTGAGGTTCTCAACTAATTCAGGAATTGTCGCCGATGGTGTCACGATCAATTGCACGATCTTTATTGCCCAAGAATCGGTTTCGCGCTCTTGCCAATCGTCCAGGTAAACCCGCCTGATTCGATTACTGGCAAATAGTTCGCGAAAATGCTCGGCTTCACCAGGGTCGTAGCTGCGACGGGCAAAGATAGCAACGGCTTGCCAATTTTGTTCCGGTTCGTACTGGCTGAGGTACATGCAAATCTCCGCCATGAAAGCGCTGTAGAAATTGTTTTTGCGCTGGGACTGCACCTCGGTAAAGACGATCGGTTTATCGCCAGTTTTGGGTAAAAAAACGCCATCAAATCGAAATGCCTTTTCCTTCACTTCGACAGAAACAAACTCATAATCGTCTACACTGGGAATCGGTTGCTCGGTTAGCTCAAACAGGAGCGAGTGAAAGGTTTTCAACAACTGATAGAATAGGGTGTCAGTTCTCATATTGAGTTAGGGTAGCTCGTCGCACAGTTTCTCTAGATTGAGTAGTAGTTTCTCCAATTGCTTCTGCTTTTTGGGGTCTTGCCAAATTTGAGATTTTTGTACTCTTTGATAGGTGGTTGCAAACCTTGCTTTGAGCGAGGGGGAAGCTGAATCCGCCTCTACCTGACGCAATCCTGCTATGCGATCGCGAATTTCCTTGAGCGATAAATTCTGCTCGATCGCCGCTTTTAGCAGTGCCGCCCGCTCTGCCTCGTCCTTAACCTTGGCGATCGCTTTAGCTTTGGTATATTCCAGCTTGCCCTGCTGCAAGCAAGTCAAAACATCCTGAGGCAGTTTTAACAGCGGCAGGCGGTTTCGAGTAAACGACTCCCAACTCATTTTGCCGAGTTCTAAAAAGCACGTCTTGACCAGATCCGATTCCGAACTAATCATAACGTTATGATTAGTGTTGCCCACTATGGCATTATTCATCCGATACAGCAGAGACGAGACATCAGCGATCGGAAAATTGAGGCGAAATGCCAGTAATTGCAAGATGCCTTCGGTTTCCTCTACGGGGTTGAGGTCTTCGCGCTGGAGGTTCTCGATCAGGGCTAACTGCAATGCTTCACTATCCGTCAGATCGCGCACGGTAATCGGTACTTCCGTTAAGCCGATCTCTTTTGCTGCTCGATAGCGCCTCTCACCCGCAACCAGTTCGTAGCGACCTGCATCTAAGGGACGCACCAATAATGGCTCAATAATGCCATGCGCTTTGATGGACTCTGCTAGCTGCTCCAGCTTCTCTGGATCGAAGTAGCGGCGCGGCTGCCGATCGGGTGTCTGGATCGAATCTATACCTACTACAGCAGGGCTGGGGCTATCCGCGTCGCCAAATAGAGCATCTAAACCTTTGCCCCTGATCTGGCGAAATGGCACTTCTTTTTTACGGTTCATGGTAGCTCCTCCAGGTACGAGGCAACCTGCTCCAGCACTTCTAGAGCAGGATGCTTGGGACTGTGCTTTAGTAAGGGAATATGTTCTTCGGCAGCATCGGCAAAAGCCGTGGCTCGCACAATCGGATCGAATACCTTGCCATATTCGGACATTTGCGTTTGGATGGCTTCCAGCGCCCGTACGTCCTGTGAGTTACGCGAGGCAAACATAGTAGGAATAAATCCCGCAATCTTCAGCGATCGATTGGCGCGCGATCGCACTCTGGCAAACGTCCCCAGCAGCATTTCCGTACCGCAAAAAGCTTTGTATTGGGTTTGTACAGGTACCAACACATAATTAGCCGCCACCAGCGTAATGTAGCTTAAAATTCCCAAACTGGGCGGACAGTCTACCAGAATAAAATCATAGTCTTTACGAACAGGTTTGAGGGCATCTTGCAGGCGCAGATCGCGCATATCGGCTGTAACTAACTCCAATTCCGCCCCGCTGAGGCGGAGATTTGACGGCACCAGGCTCATGCCATTAATATTTTTTTGCAGTACCGAAGCGATCGGTCGATCCTCGATTAAAACTTCGTAGATGGTTTGTTTTAGATCGAATGGCTCCAGACCCATAAAAAAAGTTAAAGATGCCTGCGGATCCATGTCAACCAGCAGCACGTCGTAATCTTTTTGGGCAAGACTATAGCCAATATTCATTGTGAGGCTCGATTTACCCACCCCACCAGCTTGATTAAACAGGGCAACGATCTGGCTCATCGGCAATGCCATTTAAAAATGTGAAGTGAAATATAGACAATCTAATATTGCAAGTATCTGTTGACAGAGCATACAGCACTTGGGCGGTAAAATTCTAGATAGTGATATAGCGATCGGGTTTCAGCGGTCAGGTTTTAGCTTTTTTAAAGTTTATATAGAGGTTTTCAGATGAAAACGAGAAGGGGGTTTGGGGGCGTTGCCCCCAAGAAGGTGAGGCAGGGCGGTCTTGGGGGTTCCCCGCTAGAGCCACTGCCGTGTGAAACCCCTTCACCCTTGGGGGTTCCCCGCTAGAGCCACTGCCGTGTGAAACCCCTTCACCCCACTAATAAACCCTGTTCTCAATTGAAAAACGCTATATATAGTAGGGCTGGCATTGCCCACCTTAAAGGTATAGATATCTAAGCAAATCACAAAATAAATTTCATGTCTGAAGAATTAAATACAGCAGAAGATTACTATAACCGTGCTGTCGAACGCGGCGATGCAGGGGATTTTCAGGGAGCGATCGCTGACTATACCGCAGCGATCGCCCTAGACCCAGAATATGCGGAGGCATATTTCAATCGCGCCTACGATCGCTCTGAGATTAAAGACTACGAGGGGGCGATCGCCGACTATACCAAAGTAATCGAACTAGCACCGAATGCCGCTGAAGCTTACTTTAATCGCGGGATGGCACGCGCCAAGCTGGGTGATATCGAAGGAGCCAGAGAAGACACTAACTACGCAAAAAACATGTGAAATCTTAAAAAGCTATTAGCTATTAGCTTTCAGCTTAATCAACCCAATACTCTCTATACAAAAGTTCATCAGGGTCGCTGCTAAATTGCCATTTGGCAGGGAATTGGTACCCTGGATAGTCTTTAGCAACGTCTCGAATAGCAAACAGCCATGCCGTATCAAAAGATTCACCCCATATACTTTTCAAGCTAGGCGAATCCGATAACAACCATATAATTTGCTTGCGTTGCTCCCTAATTGTGCGTTCCCAGCCATTAAAATCATTGGGTAGATTGACGTACAAGCGCTTAAGTAGATGTTCGATTAAAGTGTTGAGTCGATTTCTTAGTTGCTGCCGTTCGGATCTTCCCAAAGCCTCTAGTTCCTCAATTAAATTTTCCCAGTCTATCTCGCTGAATTGTTGCGATCGCAATTTCTCAACAGTTTGCGACAACCACAAATGATAGTCTTGCTCGTAAAGCGTCTTGTTAACTGCAATCATAGCGATTATTCCTATACATTTTTATTGAATTGATATGCATTGACGGGTTATATATAGGAGCAGGTTTAGCTAAAACTTCCTGACTTAAACGAGTAAAGCCTTTACAAAACCTGCCCCTGCCCCTACTGCGCCTACGTCAATGGATTTCTACATCAGCAAATTACGTGCGATCTTCTTTAGAAAGTTTCTCCAGGTCGGGTAATTGCATCAGCTCTCTTTCTTTTTCTCGAATCGTCAGCGGCAACATCACTGGTTTGGCTTGCTCGATCCAGCAGCTCGCCACAGGTAGGGTTTCTTCGAGATCGTCGAGCGGTCTAGGAATAATCATCAGGGTGTGAAACTCGCCAATCCTTTCGGCTTCATACATGCCAGCTTCGATCGCCACTGCCACATCCGCCACCGAACCGCGCACGATCGCCGTACATAAACCAGCCCCAATCGTCTCGTAGGCAGCCAGATGCACTTCCGCCGACTTGAGCATGGCATCCGCCGCCCCCACCATCGCCGGGAAGCCACGCGTCTCCAATAGGCCAATCGCTTGATTATTGAGGCGACTGTATTCACCATTGGCATACTGACTGAGGCGGCTGTTAATCGGTAACACCGCATCCAGGTTAGGAAACGGTCGCGGAATCACCGAGGTAGAAATAAGCTGACCGAACTGCTCCGCCGTCTCCACGCCCGCCTGCACCGCCAGCCTCACATCCGTAATTCTGCCGCGCACGATCGCCGTGCAATGCCCCGATCCAATTTTCTCGTAGCCCACAAAAGTCACCGCCGCCGACTTCAGCATCATATCCGCCGTACCGATAATAGCGGGGAAACTACTGACCGAAATCATGCCTAAAGCCATCTCGCGCAGATCGAGATCTTTTCTAGCTCGCCGAGCGGTTGTCATTCTAGTTGTCATTCTATCCGTATCAGCTATTGGGTCAGCCATGTACTCATACCTCCCTGAGATCGCTTGGCACAGGGGTATAGAGAGACGGCGAGGATACTTCACCGCTCGTATATAGCGATCCTTCAGATAACGAGCCAGTTAGCGGTTCTGGTAATTGTTTGATTAAATCCCTCACAACTTCAGACATGGGCACGTCGTGCTGCTGCGCCAGAAGCTGAATCTTATCAAACTCGCGTTGATTTAGACGAACTCGTAAAGTTTTATCTCTTGGCATATGCGATCCAGCCTGTGGTGCAGAATGTGCCACACTTCTCTCGAATAGTGTAGCAAACTTGTAGCTACAGTCTACGACCAGTGCAGTATTCTGCGAAAAAAATATCTAGATCGAGGCAAATCTGAATGGCAAAAACTCGTAGAATTGCTTATGATAGAAAGCGATCGCGAACTTCAAGAGATACGCCAGGTTTGTGCGAAATACCACAGGAAGTCAGTCAGAGCGTCACTGTATATTTGCAACTAGGGCATAATATTGCCTTTACGTTGCCTTCATAACTTTCCTCCATAGCGCCTCTATGATTAGCAGCCCACAGAAATCTAGACAACCCAGCCTCTGGTCGGTCGCAGACACAGACAGAGCGCCCAGTTTATTTCGTCAGGAACTGCGCCGGGGCAATACCATAGATCACTTCATCACCCCTGCGGTACCTGAAACCCAAGATATTTTGCTGTTTGCCCAAAAGACTACGTGGGAAATTTTGTGCAGGTTTAATCCCGACATTGCCAGCCTGCACATGGTTTTGGCTTCCCATGCTTTTAAGCTCGACCAGCCCTGGTCAGGGGAATTTGACCTGGTTGGTAGCAATCTGATTGAAGAACTAAATTGGCAGCAGCAGAGCGATGTAACGCAAGCAGAACTGTTCGATCGCATTGCCCATGCAGCTTGGGTTTTAAGCGGTCTGGCTGTCAAACTGCTCTGGAGCGAAAATACACCTAACAGCAGTAAAGACAATACACCACAGAGCAGCATCGATCACGCCCGTCTTTGGCACGTACCACTAATTCGGGAACACGGTCATGCCAACTTAGCAGGTGAAATCGAAGAATCACAAGATTTAGCCCTGTCGATCGAAGTAGGGGCTTGGCCAGAGCATTTTGGCAACAAAGATGCGGCGGCGGAGTTCGACTGGATGTGTCAACAAGTTTTAAGGATCGATCCCAGGCAGTATGAGCTAGCTTTCCGCATTGCTGTGTACGCGTTTATGTCACAGCATATAAATGCTAGATCTGAGTTTCGCCTGCGTCACCTGATTAAAGAAACCTTACCCCACGTTTATGTGGAGAGGTGGCAGGGCGATCGCCGACGCACGCAGGAATTCAGGCAAGAACTCAACGAGACATTTAAATTACTCGAGACTTTAGGCTGGTACGTTGATGGCTATGGCAAAGAGTCCAGGCTGGAAAATTTGCTGGCCAGTTGGGTAATAGTCAAGCCACCTAGAATTGGTTCTCAGCTAGCACGCAAACCACACAAGAAAAGAACAGTAACGGTGACCGGGGCGGAGATCAAAGCATTTCGCGAATCGCAAAACTGGAGCCAGGAAGAACTTGCCGATCGCTTAGGGGTCTCCACAGACATGGTGTCAAAAATGGAGCGCGACCTTCGCAAAATTAGCCGCCGCGTCGCAGAAACAGTGCAAAGTTGGCGATCCAAGTCTCGTACCGCAAAAATATAGGGTCGCAGTTAATAAAAATTAACTCTTTACTTAATATTTACAAAAGTTAATACTGTCCGGTGGTTTAGCTGTCGCGCCAGGGCAGTCACATGACTAAATCTCTTACTTGGCAAGCATTTTCACAATTTCAATCCAGTCCGAGTAAAAATACAAGCATGCCCCACATCGACCTTCTTTATACTGCAAAACAAAGGTAAAGCCTTTCCCTATCTAAATCTCAACCTAAAACACAAACTAATAAGCCTTGGCTGTTGCGCATACAGCCAAGGCTTATTATGATTATTTTAATCTGAACCAAGTCCTAAAGTTTTCCAGACCTAGACTTCGATCAGACTCATCTCCTGAAAAGGAGGAAAACAAACCTAGTAAACGAAATTAAAGAAAGAAAGAAAGGAGGAAAGACCAACCTAAAAACCCCAATTTAGTCGCAAGCAACTAGTTCAGTTTTTAAACCCTAAAGGAGAAAAACCAACCTAAAAAACCAAATTAGCTATAACAACCAACCTAGCCCTTTAGTCTGCTTCTTTCCCGACGGGGGTTTTCACTACCTAAGAACCCTTACTTTTACAAAAATGACTCTTCAAAAAAGAAAAATCACGTTTATAAAAACGACCCTTCCAAAAGGAAGGGACTACAAATTCCTAGACCTATGATAACAGAAAAATCGCTATTTCCAACACCCAAATTTGCCCCCCTTCGCAAAAACTGTCCAATTTGTCAAGGCATACGCCGCGATTGCCGCATCAATAGGGACTCTGAGATCGTTCACTGCCGCCACGATATTTCTGCCGTCCCAGGTTTTCAGTTCATCGGGCAAGACAAAATTGGCTTTAACATGTGGATCGCCGACGATCGCGATCGCAAACCCTACACCGCCGCGCCAAGATCGAATCGTCTAGATCGCAACCGCCGCAAAGCCTCAGCCGTTCCCCGTCTATCGTTAAGCCTGCACGATCGCGATCGCGCCATCCAGATACTCCTAGCCCAGCTAGATCTAAATCCCGCACACAGACAAAACCTCAGCGATCGCGGCTTGAGCGACGACCAGATCGACCAGGGCATGTTCAGGAGCGTTGCCCCTGGGCAACCCATAAGTCATATCGACGCACGTTTGGCTGGCATTGACCCATCAGGGCAAAAATTATTAATTAACCAGGCAGGTATAATTTGTCCGATCTGGGACGTATCGGGTCAAATTGTTGGTTGGCAAACCCGCTTCGATCGCGATGAAAATGGCAAGTACCGCTGGCCGACCAGCCGCACCAAACAAAACCCCAAAGGTGCCACCGCCCACCTGCCCAATGGCGAGATGCCCCTCACCTGCTGCCGGCCCGATCAAACCCAGGCGATCGCAGGACAACACAAAATCGGTCTCGCCGAAGGTTTCCTCAAACCCTACATCGCTGCCCAAAAACTCAAAACGATCGTCATCGGCGCGGCAGGCGGTAACTTTAGCTCGTCGCCTCAAACCCTCAAAACTTATCTAGATACACTGTCCGCAGAGCTATCTACCAAAACCATTCAGCTTTACCCAGACGCGGGCGCGATCGCTAATTTCAATGTTTTGCGCCAGTACCAAAAAGCGATCGCGCTCGTCACAAGTTGGGGCTACGAAATCGAGATCGCCTGGTGGGGTCAGGCTGACAAAAGCGATCGCGACATTGACGAACTACCAGATGGTACGAGCATCGACTACATTACGCCCGATGCCTTCTTTGCCCTGTGCAGTCCAGACATGCAACGGCGGTTAACGGATAACACGGCTGAAGACATCGGTATGTTGTATCGGCTGAAACTGTGGCTCGGCAGAGCGATCGATCGCTATCTTCCCCATCAAGGCTTCGAGGCACCACAGCCAAAACCGCCAAAACAGATCCCCACGACAATTACATACAAGCCGGGTAAGCTACCCCGTCCTCAGGACGGCAATTGCCCAGAAATTATCATCTTTAAGCCCGGACAAAGACTCCAGCTTCTGCGCGAATTAGTCATGGCAGGCTGGCAGCATATCCTCGATCGCTCTGCCCCCGGCACCGGCAAGAGTCATGAGGCGGGCACTGCTACACCAGGGAGTTTGGGCGCGCGCCAACTGTTTTACTTCAGCCACCAGCACCGCAACCCTACCGTCGCGACGATTGAGAGCCACTATACTGATTTACCTGTACGCCACAATGGCATGAAACTAGATCGCGATCGCCAAACCCCCTCTGGCAAGCCCTGGCAAGTTTGGCCGCAAGGTGCAGAAAAGCCCGACACAACTGGTAACTGCTTCCGAACCCCGCTCTTTCATACTCTGCGTAGCAAAAATATCCCTAATATCGAGAGTGCCGACAACCCTATCTGTGCTACCTGTCACCTGCAAGCAGTCTGTCAAGGCAAATCCGGCGATGGCTTTGGGTTTAGGCACGGTCGTCGCGAGGCATTGCAGCGCGATCGCGTGCGCGCCCACCCCGACAGCGCCCCCAATTTGGACTACGACTGGGGAAATGTGGGCATTTTCTGGGACGAAGCCATCCCTACGATTTCACCCACCCATTCGATCGCGGCTCGCTTAACTGATATAGATCGGGCGATCGCAACCTTGGCAACCGAACTACCAGATCGTTATCAGGAGCTGCGCCCCGCGTTTGCAGCCATTCGCGCTCGGCTGAATGGGGAGCTAGACAAGCCTTATTACGGTTGGAGCGATCGCGATCTCAAGCAAGCTCTCGGCGAAGTGCCAGCTAATATTGCTGACATTCTCGCAGAGGTGGCAAAGGTGATGGAGCCGGATCTGAATTTCTTAGAAATGCCCGACGGTATTGACGTTAGTGCGATCGCCGGACTGACCAAAGCCGAAGCATCGCTACTACGAAGCGCTAGCCAAAGCCTGCGGCAAGCAGACTACCAGGAGGCCAAACAACAAATCCAGGAACGCCTGCTCCTGAACTGGTTGGTGCCATTCCTATTGGTATGGTCGGGGCAGGAGACAGGAGCATTACGCATAGATGGGGACAGACTGACGATTACAACCCGCAACAACCGACACGGTGCGATCGCCAGGGCAGCCAGATGGAACTGCTACCAGGATGCCACCGCCACCACCGAATATCTGGGTCTATGGCTGGGCATTTCGCCCCAGCAAATTATCGCGATCGCCCAGGCTCTGCCCCAACACGACAACCTGGAAGTCATTCAAGTTGGCGGCTTAGGTCTAGCAGGGAAAAACCGCTCCGAAGTTTGCGATCTGCGCATTAATGCTCTCAAGCAATCATTACAGGAAAAATATCCGGATCTCGGTGTAATCGACTGGAAAGCCAAGGCAAAATCGGGCGATGGGGCCTGGTTTGTCACCTCACGAGGCTCCAATAGTTTTGAGACGCGCAGCGCGATCGCCTCCTTTGGCATCCCCTACACCAATATCGGCAGCCTGGCAGATCGCTATATTGCTTTGACAGGGCAGGCAATCGATCGCGAAGACAATGCCGAAGATGGCTCATCTGAGTTTCAGGCATTCGTGCAGTGGACGACAAATGCGGAAATTTTGCAAGCGGTAGGTAGATTGCGCGCCCACCTCCGACCAGAGCAAAAACTGACGTTTTACTTCTGTGCCGACTACGATCTGCCAGCCGCACTCAAGGCCAAAGCAGTCAGAGCCGTAGATATTACCCCAAAAGCTGGCACTAACGCCGAGCAACTATGGCTGCAGGTAACCGATGCCTTCCAAAAAATTTACGACAATTTGGGTCGCCCCCCCACCCAGGCCGAAATTACCGACTTTGTCGGTATAAAGCAGTCGTATTTATCCAAGCTATTTACTCAATTTGCCGGAGGTTGGAAGGAGTGGCTAAAAATATTCCAAAGTCTATTAGATACTCCTTATAGGTTTTGGAATATTTCCGACCCCGACTATCAGTCCTTGGCGGAGAAATATCTACCAATCCTGGCGCACTACCCACCTACAGACTTGCTGAAGGAATTTTGCGATATCATTGCGGCTGTAGGCTGGCAGGGCTGGCAAAGAATTTTAGGACTTACTGCTTTTGATACGCGATCGCGCTTAGCCAGAGCTATGATTAATGCTTTAACTTAGACATAAGAATAGTTCGCGTGGAGAAACCTTGGTGGCTAAGAAACGTTTTCCAAAACTCGAACAGCGCAGGGCACCGATTACCCAGGATGGGTTTCAGACGCAACTGCAATCTTTGCTAAGGCAGCAAAAATATCGGCAGGCGATCGAAGAAATTCGCAAGGCTTTACGCGTTCAGCCCGATCTCAAGATTTCCCCTTCCGAGGCGGAAATTTGGTTGCTGCGTGGCAAGCAGGAATTCCAAAAGAAAGACTTTAAGCAGGCGGCAGCTTCGTTCCAGTGTGCTGTGCAGCTAGGTTTAACTGGTGAAGTGCACTACTGGTTGGCAAAATCTTTGTTAGAGCGCGATCTGATCGACGACGCGATCGCGCAAATTCAGCCTGCCTTTGCAGATGGTAGTTTGCCCAAAGAGTACAGTATTTGCTATGCCAAGCTGTTGTTGCTAAAGGGAGATACCGAAGCGGTCGAGCAGTTGTTAAGCCAGCAGGTCAAGCGCTTTCCCTCCGCCCATCAAAACTGGCTGCGCGGTGTTTTGGCTCTCAAAGCCGAGCAGCCTAAAGTGGCTCTCACAGAATTTCAAAAGGTCAAGCAGCCTGTCACGCAGGGCGATCGACCTGATATTTGGCAGATTTACACTCAACAGGTCTTGCAAAACTGGGAGGCAGCAGCTCAAAAATTGGGGTTAGACAATACACCCAAGAGCGGGTTCTCCTTCGATCTCAAGCAACCAGCCTATGCCGTCGATCCAAGATTAATGCAGTTAGCTCTCCTCCAAAAGTTTAAAACTGGCAAGCCGTCTTTACAGAGCATGCGCTTAAATCAGAATAGTCAGGCTTCTATAGAGATGTTGCGCGTTATTGACATGTTGGAATTGATTGACGAGGACAATCTCCATGATGCTGCCCATGTGTTACTAAAGCTCGATCGTCGCTCTACCCAATTCCCAGAAGTAGCGGCAATGCGTCCATCTCTGCTACTCCTAGCAGGGCAGCAGGCGATGATCCAAGGAGAAATGTCCTGCGCTTCCGAGTTTTTGCAGCTAGCGCAGCGGGAGCAACCTTTCGATCCGCAGCGATCGGTCAATTTAATGAAGGTTCTGGATCTTAATGAAGACTATCAAGAACTACAGTTGTTGATTACCAAGTTGCTCAAATGGTTGGAGCGAGAGATCGAGCAGAATCCCCATGACTGGTCGGACGATCGCCGTAAAGCTACTCTGGCTTATGGGTACTGCCGCTTGGCCGATACCTGGATAGCGATGGGACGGGAGCGCACTGCGATGGGGTCTCTGCAAACGGCAGAGCGTATTTGGGCGGACTCTCCCGAGGTCAAAGGGCGGCGGGGGCTAGTTGCCGACATGGAAGGGCGTTATGACGATGCCACTCAATTGCTAACTCAGGCACTAGAAGAAGGCTGCCGCTCGCAGGAAGTTTATGGAGCGCTGCTCGAAATCTGGAAAAATTTAGGTAAGCCGGAAGTTGCGCTGGAGACGCGCCGCCGCTTTGGTAAAAGGTTTGGCGATCTCAGTCCTGAAGCAGATATAGAAGTTTTGCCTTGGGTTGATGCTCTGTCTACGGGCAGCTATCCTTTCTTTAGTCGCTTAGTAAAGGAGGCGAGTCAGAACGATCCTGCCATGCGTGCCTGTCAGATTTTTGTAGAATTGGCGCGAGGTGAAACCAAAGACGGCCAAAAGATCGTGCTCGACCAGTCCCAGGCCGTGCAAAAATGGGATGCCCTGTTACAAGGGCGATCGCCAAAAGAGAGCGTACCGATTTTGCAAGCGATCGCCCTGTGCCTGCAAATGTTTGCCAAACGGGAAAAGGGCATTGCCGCTCTCATTACGCAATATATGCTCAAACTGTCCGATCTGCGGACAGAACATCCAGAGGCTGCCGTAGCCTATCTCACGATCTTGGCACTCAAGGAGCGCGATCTCAAAAAACTGGAAATTCCATTCCAGTCTTACCTGCGTACCGTGCCCCAACCTGGCAATGCTCTGGCTCAGATTCAACTCCACGTGCGCCGCTATGCCCAAACCATTCTCCAGGATAGAGTTTTATCTCCCTCGATCGAGGATGCCCTCAGCCGAGAACCCCAAAACCCCCTGCTACTACTGGCGAAAGCTACAACTTACCCGATCGATTCTCCCCACTATGAGGAATTCAAGCAACAGGGATTTGAGATTGCGCGGCGTTTGCAGGATGCCAAAGCTTTGCAAGCGTTTCGGGAGGAAGAGGCTTTCCTGAGCGCTCGGTACGTCCAAGAGGCAATGCCATCACCCGAGCGCTTCGATGATTTTGATATGGGAGACTTGGAAGACTTGCTCGATAGTCTGATCGGCAACATGCTAGGCGGCAAGGTGCCTCAAGATGAGTTGAAACGCATGCTACCCGATCTCAAACGCATGATGATGAACGATCTCCCTGACTTTGAAGAGGAGGAAGAAGATAGTGGCTTTGGCTTTGGCTTTCCTTTTGGTGGCTTCCCTGGCTCTAAAAAATCTTCTAAGCCTAGAAGAAGAGGATAATAGCCAATAGCTAATAGCTATAGCAGTTTTCACTTGAGAACGGGTTTTATTTTTGGGGTGAAGGGGTTCCACCCCTTCTTGGGGGCAACGCCCCCAAACCCCCTACTCTTTCCGATCTGAAAACCGCTATATATTACACAAATCATTTCAGATTGCTATATGACTTCTCACTACGATCGCCTTGGTGTATTATCCACAGCCACTCCTGCTGAAATTAAAGCCGCCTATCATGCCAAACTGAAGGAATTTCCCGCCCACAGCCACCCCGATGAATTTAAAGCCATTCGTTCCGCCTACGAAGCTATTCGTAAAGAAGGATCGTCCCAATCGGATGATTTCTTTTTTACCTTCCGACCCTTAGAAATAAAGCTTGAACCTGAAGTTTTAAACCAATTGCGCAAACGCGTGAGCGATCGCTTAGAGATTAGCCTGGAACAACTAATCAAGGAAACATTTTGAGCTTTTGGCATTAGGTTCATAGAATATTCATCAGAAAAATGGGTAGAAACCCCGTCCTTTAGCAACGCGGAGGACGGCTTTACATTAATCAAATTGAGTACCTCACAAAATGCGTGCTATAATGTGAAGTATGGAAAAAGCTTTCAAGTACCGATTCTATCCAACTCCTGAGCAAGAAACCTTGCTAAGAAGAACGATGGGATGCGCTCGACTTGTCTATAACCGTGCCCTCGCCGCAAGGACTGAAGCATGGTACGAAAGACAAGAACGAGTTGGGTATATTGAAACTTCTGCAATGCTGACTCAATGGAAAAAGCAAGAAGACTTGCAATTTCTTAATGAGGTTAGCTGTGTACCATTGCAACAAGGACTGAGGCATCTCCAAACAGCCTTTAGTAACTTTTTTGCAGGAAGGGCAAAATACCCCAACTTCAAGAAAAAACATCACGGTGGCAGTGCTGAATTTACTAAGTCCGCTTTCAGATGGAAAGATGGCAAAGTATTTTTGGCTAAAAGCTCTGAACCGCTTGCTATCCGTTGGAGTCGTCAACTCCCTAAAGGCGCAGAACCTTCTACCATTACGGTAAAGCTTTCGCCCTCTGGACGTTGGACAGTTTCTTTGTTGGTGGATATCGAGATCGAGCCATTGCCTAAGTCTCCTAATCAGATTGGAATTGATTTGGGTATAACAAGTTTGATCGCCTTGAGTAATGGCGAAAAGGTTGCTAATCCCAAAAGATTTGCTGCTAAACGTATCAAGCTGCGTAAAGCAAAGAAAGCGTTGAGTCGTAAGCAAAAAGGGTCTAACAACCGACAGAAAGCCCGTCTCAAAGCAGCAAAAGTGCATCAAGAAATTAGCGATGCGCGTAATGATTTTCTTCACAAGTTGACAACTCAATTGGTGCGTGAGAACCAAACCATCGCAATTGAGGATTTGGCTGTGAAGAATATGGTCAAGAATCGGAAACTTGCCCTTGCTATCAGTGATGCTAGCTGGGGTGAATTGGTCAGACAACTTAAATATAAATCCGACTGGTATGGTCGGACTCTCGTTAAAATTGACCGTTGGTTTCCGAGTTCTAAGCGTTGTGGGCATTGCGGTCACATCGTTGATAAGTTGCCGTTGAATATCAGGGAGTGGGATTGCCCTAAGTGCGGTACGCATCACGATAGAGACGTTAATGCCGCTAACAATATTCTTGCCGCAGGGCTTGCGGTTAAAGTCTGTGGAGCGAACATAAGACCTGATAGGCATGAGTCTAAAGGGCAGTTGCGAAACCCTAGTAATGGGAAGAAACAGAAACCTAAGTCGTGAGTCTTAGGAATCACCGTTGCTTTAGCTCGGTGAGGATGTCAAAAAATATATTGTTACTGAAAAAAATCTATTGACATGTGGAATAATCCAGCATGATAGATCGACAAGCGCTATTTGAGAAATTTCTTGCGGCTCTGGAGACACCGCCACCTTTACCAGAGTATTTGGGCGAGCCGCCCACATCGGTGATGGATTTCGATCCATATCAGATGGTGGCTGAATGGATTGCTCTGCGGCACGAACTCAAACAGCAAGGTAAACTATTTCAAGCAAGTCAAAATACGATGCAAGTAGCTTTGGCAGAGCTACAGGCTCAGAAGTCTGACTTGCAGCAACAGCTAGCCAATAGCCGCTCCCAGGAGGTATCTCAAAGCGATCGTAAAGCTCTATGGCGCGATTTAATTGGTGTAGTAGATGCGCTCGATCGCGCTTGTAGTCATTGGCAAGAACAGATTGCATCTCTCGATCGCGATCTCACAGATGCCGCAAATCATCCCCAGCCTTTTTGGCAAAAATGGCTCCAGCCTGCCACGTCCTCTGTGCCATCATCGTTAAGCGATGTACGCGATGTATTGGTCAGCGATTTACAAGGCATAGATCTAATTCGGCGATCGCTCCTCGACGTTTTGCGCGAACGACAAGTAGTACCGATTGCAGCGCAGGGCAAGCCATTCGATCCTAAACACATGTATGCGATCTCTCGTCAGATCGCCCCAGGTTTTCCAGAGAACACAGTTATACAAGAGGTAGTGCGAGGGTATATGTGGGAATCGCAAGTCCTGCGAGAAGCACAAGTGATTGTGGCGACAGAACAAGGATAAACAGCAAGCAGGAGGCGAAGAAATGAGTAGAACAGTTGGAATCGATCTAGGAACTACGAATTCAGAAGTAGCGATCGTTGAGAATGGGCAAGCCCGGATTTTGCCCGGTGAAGATGGCGACCTGATGTTGCCATCCTGTGTGGGATTTAGCAATACGGGAAAATTGATAGTGGGGCGCGAAGCCCTGCGTCAGTACGCTGCCGCGCCCGAACGCACCGTGCGATCGATCAAGCGTTGGATGGGTACCGACCACACAACAACCCTCCGCGTCGGTGGTACTGGCTCCGAGGAAACGCGAGACTATTTGCCCCATGAAATTTCGGCGATGATTTTGCGATCGCTCAAGCAACGTGCGGAATCGGCTTTAGGCGAAGAAGTGACTCAAGCCGTGATTACGGTTCCCGCCTATTTTACCGATGCCCAACGGCAGGCAACCAAAACAGCGGGAGAAATTGCTGGATTTGAGGTGTTGCAGATTGTCAATGAGCCTACCGCCGCCGCTTTAGCGTATGACGTGCGATCTGAAGAAACGGAGCGGGTACTGGTGTATGACCTCGGTGGAGGTACTTTTGATGTGTCCGTGGTTGAGATTACGGGGGCGGTGACAGAAGTGCTGGCAAGTCACGGCAACAACCGCTTGGGAGGCGATGATTTCGATCGGCGGTTGCAACTGCACTTGGCAGAATTGTTCCACCAGACCCATGATGTCAGCGTACCTGACGATGCTGCTACACAAGCGCGGCTGCTTCAGTCGGCGGAGCAAATTAAGATCGAGCTAAGCTCCCATGCCTTTGCCCCAGTCAAAGAGGCGTTTTTGGGTACCAAAGGCAAGACCGCGCTGCACCTGGAAACAGAAATTGCCCGTTCTGATTTTGAAGATCTAATTCGCCCGTTATTAGAAGAAACGTTAGAAGCGATCGACCGAGCGCTTGCCGATGCCAATTTAGTTGCTACCGATTTAGATCGAGTGATTTTAGTGGGCGGCTCTACCCGCGTTCCGCTCGTGCAAGAGATGGTGGCTGCACATCTGGGGCAGTTGCCCGTAGATGGTATACAGCCGGATCTCTGCGTGGCATTGGGGGCAGCCCTGCAAGCGGGCGTTTTGGCAGGTGAAGATGTTGAATCTATTTTGGTAGATGTGATCCCTCATTCTCTCGGGATTTCGGCAGCGGTGATGACACCGATGGGTCTTATGCCAGGATTTTTCAGCGTCATTATCCCACGCAACAGTGTCGTGCCCGTATCGCGATCGGAGGTCTATTCTACGGTTTCTCCTAATCAACCTATGGTTAGGATCGAAGTCTTTCAAGGCGAGAATCAACATGCTGAAGAAAATGTGCCATTAGGGGCTTATACAATTGAGGATATTCCGCCTGGTCCAGCCGGCAGCATTAAAATCGAAGTTCATTTTGATTTCGACCTCAACGGTATTCTCACTGTTACCACTACAGAAAAGGCTAAAGGACAAAAGGTAAAACTGGTTGTGGAGAATACGGCAGGCGTGCAGAAACTTTCGAGCCAGGATCTCAAGCAAGCTAGGGCTGATTTAGAGTCTCTATTTATGGAAGAAGATGAGATGTTTAATGTAGATGTTGAAGATTCATCATCCACTGAAATTGATTCTGAATTAGAAAAACTGTTTGTCCAGGCTCGATCGCTATTAGACGTGCTGGAGGTAGAGCAGGCAGATGAATTACAGGATCTACTAGATCGCATGGAACAGGCGATCGCTGACGGAACAATGGCTACCATCGCTCAAATCCGGGAAGAGCTAGCAGACTTTGTGTACTACGCAAACAGCAATCTATGAAATGTCCTGTTTGTCGCGCTACCTACCGCGTACCAGAGAAAGTAGAGAATTCTAATTCTGCTTCTGCCTATCTCTGTCGCCGTTGTGGAGTCGATCTCGCGCCGCTAATTCATCTACACGATCTGGCGATCTGGCATCACCATCAAGCCATTCAAGCTTTGCAAGCTGGCAATCTGCAAGAGGCAATGCAGAGCAACGAACGGGCATTGGCTCTATATTCCAATTGTGCTGATTTTTATGCCTTAGCAGGACAAATTTTGGCATTGCAGGGTGAGTTTGTACCTGCGATCGGAGCATGGCAAAAAGCCTTACAGATCGCTCCCGAGCACCCAAATGCTAGTAAATTTTTTCAGTTTTTCGCTCAGATTTTACCTGCTTCCACGCAATCTTTCTACTGGAGTTTAGACTAAAAGGCAACAAGAAGCATCTCGCTAGATAGAAACTAGCGAGAGAGAGGATAAAAGGGAAGAAGTTGAGCTAAGCAGTTGCAGCGGAAGCTTTTTTGAGGGGCTTGGCATAGCGTTTTTTGACAGTAGGATAACGAATCCGTTGGGTTCGTTTTTTCCCAAGAGGCCAACCTGGAGACTTACCGCGAGGTTTAGGGTCAGGGGAAGGAGAGCCAATCCTGACCAAAACTAAAGCAAAAGCATTTGCAACTCGACCAGGAGACAATTTAGTCATCGGTTTCTGCCAAGGCAGAGGAGAGTCTTGGACAAGTTCACGAGCGAGCCACAATTGCCAAGTAAGTAAAGGCATCAAGTCCGACCAAGTCTCCATCTGAGCAGGGGTAGAAAGCTGAGGGATTGTCCAATGGAGACGTTGACGCACCAAGCGATACCAATGCTCAATGGCAAATCTGCGCAGATATTTTTGCCATACCTCACTCAAGATTGGCTCGTCTTTAGCGACCCAAATCAACCACAGGGGTTTCGATTCAGGCATATCAAGACGTTCGACCAGAATGAGTGTAAAGGGATGGTCTGCGGCTTGCTTTAAGTGCAGGTTTGGCCATCGACGAATTTGCAATCGTCCCAGTTTAGGCTCTGCAATTGTGATGTCTGCTTGGGGAATAGACCAAGTGTCAGAGTCTTTGAGGCTAAATTTCTCTCCATGCTTATGGGGTCGCCCATGCCCCTCGTAATCCTTTGGGGCATGATACAGAACCCGGTTGGGGCGTAGCCTGAGCAGCTTGATACACGGGATGTCTGCTGTTTGCTGCAAAAATGGTGCGCACCCATACTCGCCATCCCCCAGGAAAAGCACAGTCCCAGGAATTTCCGCACAAACCAAGCGTAACTGACTAGCGGCTTTCTGAATCGGGTTCTCGAAACTGGTGATCCGCTCATGCCGCAACGGTAAGGCAAAACTCCCTTCTGACTCTGGAATCCAGGCAATTGTGCTGTATCCTTGCCCCACCGTAACAGGTTTGCTTCCTACTCCCGGTTGAGGTTGATGTTCGTAGGTGCGTTCTTGTAATGTCACCGCATAGGGACGCGACCAGGCTGTATGGTCGCCCGCCAATATCGTCACCTCTGCTGCCGGCATTTGCTGTATGTATTGCTTCATCAAGTCTTCACGTGGAGGATGACTATCTTGCAGTGCTTCATAGATACTCGACCACTCCCTCCGAAATAATGGGCTTAACGAAAGTTCCACAAACGATGAAACACTCCGACTCGTCAGTACCGCATCCATCAAGTCGAACAGCGCATCTCTCCCGTTCCCTATAATTTCGTACGTGTACTTGCGAAATTGCTCAAGTTTATCCAAACTAATCATGATGAAGCTGTTGATTTTATAGTCTTTTCAGCTTCCATCATCAAGCGGTCAGTCTGCAATGGCTGGCTGCTTTTTACCACTTTTTAGTCTAAACTCCAGTTATAGCTATAGCCAACAGGCTTAGGATGGGGTGCAGGGGTGGAACCCCTGCGTGGGGGCGCAGCCCCCACACCCCCTGTCCTAACAGATCTGTCTATGGCTATAAATGTCTACTTTTCCGATTGTTTGAGATACGAGCGGCTAGCTTATCCGTAAATGCTTCAATCGAGTTGAGATAGAGCCTGGGATTTGTCTCGGCGTTGTTGTTATGCCCTCCATTTGGTATGAGGACTAGCTGCGTTGCTGTGGGAGTAGCGGCAAATAACTGCTCGCCCATACTAAAGGGAATTACGCGATCGCTCGTCCCGTGAATATACAGAACTGGTAGTTTGAGCGAGCCTACTTTACTAATAGAGTCAAACTTTTGATGTAGCAATAGATCGACTGGAAAAATGGAGAACTTAGGATCTCGATCCACCATTTGTTTGATGGAGGTAAAGGAGGCTTCGACAATTAAACCTGCTGCTTCCGGGTGTTTGCTGGCGAGTTCGATCGCGATCGCACCACCCAAAGAGTGACCGTAGATAATGATATCTTTGGGATTAACGCCCAGTTTCTGCGTGAGATATTCCCATTGGGCTTGAGCATCGACATATACCTGTGCTTCTGTGGGAAAGTCGCCTTCACTTTTGCCGTAGCCGCGATAGTCAACCAGAAAGACAGAAAATCCCCATTTGTGAAAACGATGGGAGTGTTCGATGTTCCCGCCAATGTTTTTGGAATTTCCATGCAGGTATAGGATGACTTTGGCATTGGCGCGATCGGATGGTAGCCACCACCCGTGCATGTTTTCTACCCTACCATTTTCGGTTGTGATGGGTAAGTAGACTTCTTGATATTTAAGCTTGTAAGTTTCCGGCGTTCTGGTAATTTCGCGTTGCGGTACGAAGATAAAGCGATTTTGCCCTACCCATAACGACAGGCAACTGAGGGCATAAATACTGACGGAGGCTAAGCCTAGTTTGGCTAGGAATTGACGCGATCGCTTGAATTTTACTTTTTTTGCTGCCACTATTGCCACTGTTACCTTTACTGCGGAGGATCGCTCCGATCTAAATCTTTGCAATATATTACGATGTTATATCTGCTCTTGGATCTATCGAGATTCTTCGCAGTACTCCAATCATAGCTGAAAGCTTGGTTGCTGGTGAAGCGAAGCATGCGAGTGGGAGCAAATCTGTGCGATAATCACCATAGCGGTAAAGCGCACAAACGATAAGGGGCAGTTCACCCGAAGGCGGCTCAGAAAACGATTGAGATACTGACAACCTGTAAAGAGCAAACATACAAACCCAATATTCAGATCCGTCCTGCTTGGGGGCACCAAGTGGACGTTAAACAAGATGCCTGTGGAATCGGTAGAAACGGGGAGTAAGTCATGGGGCTGCTCCAGTTAAGTGGTTAAGAAGCAGGAAATCTTTGAGGTGACTCAAGGAATCTCCAACCATACCACTAGGTTGGGTGGAGAGGATGTCAATTCAGGCTTAAGCGAACGTTATGCAGTTAATCAAGCGCGTTACTCTCCTGTACCAAGAAGGTCGCTCCGATAAGGTTTATGAGGTAGATCTATGCCAAATCGGTGGCGATCGCCATGTTGTCAATTTTCGTTACGGTCGGCGCGGTACTACTTTAAAAGAAGGGGTCGAGACGGAGCAGGCGGTAACTCTGGCTGAAGCAGAGCGTATCTTTGCTAAGTTAGTGCAGTCTAAAACTAGTAAAGGATACCGCGATGCCACGGCTGAGGTAGATGTTGGTTCAGATATTAATACCGCCACAGCAGCGGTGGCATCGCCGTCCGCTCCAGATCTATCTGTGGGCGATCCGCAGAAGCAGGCTATTCTAGATCGTCTGGCGCAACCATATAAACGCAATAGTAAATGGAAATTGGAGAGGGCGATCTGGCGGGCAGGCGAACTGAAGATTGCGCAGTCCGTACCCTTGCTAGTATCTTTGTTGGGAACTGGCGATGCCCTGCGAGATTATTGTATAGCTGCTGCTTTGGGATGGTGTGGCGATCGCAGTGTTATCCCTTCTCTTGAGCAAATCTACCGTAACCCTCAGACACCTGAGTTCGTCCAACGGATCGCCTGGGAAGCGATGTATAAATTGGCTGACGAACGGGAAGCGATCGCCTTGAAAGCTGAAGTACGCCAGCAATTACCTGTGGAACTCCAACGCGCGATCGATGCCGATTCTGCCGATCGATTGCAGGTTTTGCAAACCTATTGGCAGAATGGTGGGCCGGAAAGATATGCCGTCCTGGATTTGATTTATCAAATAGATAGTCCGGAGTGGCGATCGCCTTTGCTCGCATGGTTGCGTACTGCTCCTTTGCGTCCCAATACCTTTAAGCCAATGCGCCATATCTTTAAAATGGCGGAATATCGCCTTGATGGTGAGGTGTTTGGTGTTATTGCATATCGCTTGGAAAAAGAAGCAGCGATGTACTCTTCTAATCCATATTGTATTCGCTTGCCAGATGGGCAATATATCCAGGATCGAGACTATCAGTATGATGAACAAACTCGCCGATGGGAAGCTGTAAGCATGGGGAGGCTAACACAAGAGTTACAAAGCTCTAATGCCAGGGTTGCTTATAGCGATAAGACACGAGATTATCTAAGGCAGCGTGTCTGGCGGACTTTGAGAAAACTAGGCGAAGCAGGCGATCCTGCTTACACCAGGATGGCGGCAGGCGTGCTGCTCGCGTTTTCCGATGCCGACGCTCAACCTGTGCGTCAGTCTATTTTTTATCGTTGGGATCGCCAGACTTGGCAAAGGCTGCCAGTAGTAACTATCGATTGGGATATCTACGCTCCCTATCTGCCGTTTAATCACGTTCTCTATACTAATAGCTCCCGTTACGAATTCAAGCTGAACTCCAGGGCGTGGCGCTGCCGATCTCCGTATAAGCCAGGCGACCCTCCGCCGCAGGTCAGGGAAGAAGCCTTTCCGCAATTGTGGTCGCAACATCCCGAAGATTTGCTGCAATTACTGTTGCGAAGTCAATGCGCGCCCGTTCACGAGTTTGCTTGCAAGGCGATCGCTGACAATCGAGAATTTTTAAGTCAAGTGTCGCTAGACGATCTGATTAAACTGTTAGAATCGCGTTATGCAATTACAGCGAATTTGGGATTTGAACTAATTCGAGACAGATATCAGCCCGATCGCCCGGATTTACAGCTTGCGATCGCTGTGGTGAACTGTTCCTTACCTGAGGCAAGAGCGGAGGCGTTCCGTTGGATTCAGATGCAGTGGGATTTCTTTGCTGCCGATAGTCAATTTGTAGCTAGTCTGATTACGAGCAGATATGCCGATACGCGACAGTTTGCGCGCACCCTACTGAGTACTACGCGCCTGGAGCAACAGTTTACTCTTGCCGTAATTGGGCGCGTCATCTCTATCTTGATTAATATAGACTCTACTCAGGCAGAAACTGTCCCAGATATCGGTCAAACTCTATTAGGGCATTTCGCGCCTCAATTGCGATCGCTTGGTTTCGGAATTATTCGCGATTTACTCCAGCATCCTGTCCTGGAGGTGCAGGAATTGGGAGTAAGGATTCTCGTGGATCGTGAAACTAGTGCGGTGGATTTACCTCCTGGTACGATTGACTCGCTGATTAACTCGCCCCATAATTCGATTCGAGTATTGGGGATTCAGCTATTTGGGCAATTGCCGGATGAGATTTTATTGGAACGCGATCGCCTTCTGTTGACGATGACCGTACACGAACTGGCGGAGATTAGGGAAGCTATTCGTCCCGTAATTAGTCGCCTGGGCAATAATCATCCCGATTTTGGCTTGAGATTTGCCTCTGTCTTGATCGATATGCTGATGACAGAAGAAGAGAGAGAAGGGATTCACGGTCACATCATGCGCGTTCTGCAAACGGATCTGACCGCCTGGCAGTCGAATGCCACGCAGTCAATAGCAATGGATCTGGTCAATTCTAAATCTCCGGCGGGGCAGGAACTCGGTGGCAATGTCCTCGAACGTAATGCCGATCGATGGGCTGAAACGTTTGACACGATGGATATCGTGCAGCTAGGCGATCGCGAGATTCTTTCTATCCGCCGGGCGGCATGGCAGTTATTGGCGCAGATCGTGGCGCGCCTCCGTCAAAATACGACGGAACTCTCAGTGGCGATGAAAATACTGGAGTCGCATTGGCAGGACTCGCGGGAGTTCGGCGATCGCTTGTTTGCAGCATTCTCGCCGGATGATTTTACACCTGCGGTGCTTGTGAGTTTGTGCGACAGCAATCGCCCCGACGTGCGCAAGTTCGGGCGCGATCTGATCGGTCGCTGCTTCCAAACCGCAGACGGTCAGGAATATCTGATCAAGTTTAGCGAACATCCAGCGGCGGACATGCAATTGTATGCCACTAATTATCTAGAAGAATATGCAGTGGATAATCTATCCTATTTACAGGCGCTAGCCCCCTATTTCATCAGAGCCTTATCCCAGGTGAATCGCGGTCGAGTGGCGAAGCGGCGTATTTTTGCTTTCTTAGCGAAGGAAGCCCAAAAGAGCGAAGCCGCCGCGCAGATTATTGCCGAAATTCTCACGCGCCAGTCAGCCACGATCGCGATTGGAGACAAAGCCGTCGCCATCGAGATTTTGCTCAAAATCCACCATACCTATCCTCAGATTCCTGTACCGATTAAAGCGATCGCTGTGCCCCAGAGATAGAGTAGCGATCTATCTTTCCTAAACTTACAGGGCAGCTTCCCTTATTCTTTGCTTCAGACGAGCAATAAGATCGGGAGTTAAGCCGTCTTCTGGCTGAGTTCTATATGGCAATACGGTAAAATTACAAAATTAAGGAATAAAAATTTAACTTAAAGATAAGCTTAAATGACAAACAAAGATGGACTACCACAAGATTTCTTAGATTTAAGTGCTGATGGAGCAGATATAGCAATTGACTTGTTGACTGAGAGTGAACTTCTCAAAGATATACCAGTTGCAGGGTTGGTATATATTTATATGCATATATTTCAGAAGATTTTGAGGAATATTTTTCTTTTATGAATGAGCACGAGAAAACTCATATAAGGAATGTGAATAAGTTTTATAAGTTTGAAGTACCTTCTTGAGGAATTCCGAAGAATTTTTAAGCAAAAGTTTCCATAGTGCTATCGCCGATCTTGTAGGGCGGATTCGGTTTCTCAAGCGCGATTGCATCTCTGCCGGACAACGACGGCTATCGGCTAGGTTAAAATAGGGTAGTGTCGTTGAAACGAGGTTAGGCTTATGACTGTTAGACAACCCCGCTATAGCAAAGAGGAATTTGCTCGACGTGGCAATGAAATTTATGAATCTCAAGTGCGCCAGCAAGTTGAACAAGGCAATCATGGCAAGATCGTGGCGATTGATATTGAAACAGGAGCGTTTGAGGTCGATGACACGCCAATGGTCGCAGTCGATAGGCTTTACGAGCGATATCCTGATGCCCAGCCCTGGGTAATTCGGATCGGACATCGATCCGTCTTCCGTATGGGGAGCCACAGCCTGAGGAAGCCCGTATGATGCTTGGTGTGGTCAGTAATAATTGTGAGGCAATCATCAAAGTCGCAGTTGGTCGTATTGGTTCACCCAAAATTACCGTTGATGCAGTCATTGATACAGGCTTTACTAGCTTTTTGTCTTTACCGCTTTCCATCATCACAGGGCTAGGTTTAACTTGGCATTACCGCGACGTTGGTACATTAGGTGACGGGAGCGAAGTTGTTTTTGAATTGTACAAGGCTGCGGCGATCTGGGATGGGCAGAACAAGATAATTGATGTTGTTGCTTCTGATGCAGAGCCGCTAGTGGGAATGGGTTTGTTGTATGGTTTTAAGCTTCAGATTGAGGCTGTTGAAGGTGGTCGGGTTACAATTGAAGCTATTGGGTAGAGCAAGAGAGTTGGTGGTGCACAGTCTAACATCAGGTTAGTTCTAAAGACATTGGGAGCGTAGGCATGGAATTTAACTATACTTACAAGGGCAGTACGGCAGTTCAGGAGCGGGGCGATCGCACGCAGATGTCGTTCGCGCCAGACCTTACACGCGAACCCACCTATTTTCGCGGCGAACTGCGGCAGAATGTGGCTTTTCGGGAAGCGATTAGTGCTTTGCACGATGTCGTCATCGCAGACCTGCGCTTCCAGCCCAAAGATAAGACGGCCTATAAGGAATGGGCGGCACGGCAAATGGAAGTCGATTGGCAACTGGCAGCAGCCCAACGCCAGGATATCGCAGCTCGGGTAAAAGAATTGCAAGCAGAGTTGACATCGCTCTATCAAACCCATGCCCAGCGCATGGCTCCCTTTTACAAGGCTAGGGAGAGCTTCTACAGTTACTGCTATCAAAAGGCTCACGATCTCATCTTTCTATTCGATCCGGTGATTACAGTGCATCCCGATGAGGTGTTTTTTGAGTGCTTTAGTCGCGATGAGTCCAGCTACGGTCGGCTCAGTGCCAGCTATGAGGTGTTTCAAAACGTGAGTGAATTTGCCTGCGGCACCACGAATGTCGATTACTCCACCGCTCTCTATAACGAATTCCAAAAGATTCGCAGCTATAAGTCCACGCACTTAGAAGTCGATCCCTCTGGATTTGAGGTGCAGACCACCAACGAATCAGACTATAAGGAAGTGAAAATCGACCTGCCCGATACCTGGGTGCGAGGATTTTTACAGGTGAGTTCGGCTATGTCTTTGCCCGCTACCCACATCGAGTTTCACCCTATGGATGTCCATAACATTTGCTTTATCCTGCGTCGCAAAAAGGAAAAGCGGGGGCCGCGCAGCATGCGCTATCATCTCAAACCAGGCGAGCCAGTGCGGATCGCGTTCGAACCGTGGGATATCGAGTTGATCTGCACGCGATCGCTCTATCACGGCAATAACGAACAGGAGATTCGCGTCTGGGGTCGCCGCCGCTTGTTATTCCTGGAACGCCTGATTCCCGTCGCCCAAAAATTCACCGTGCATCTATTGGGGACGGGGATGCCCTCATTCTACGTGGCGGATTTGGGCGATATGGCGTTTACGCTCGGCCTGTCCGGTTGGACGGCGAATGACTGGTCGCAGGCGGGCAACTTTGACCTGATGGCTCCCCGTGCCGAAGTGGATGGCTTGACGCAGCAGCGCGTATTTGCTGCCCTCAAGCAAAATTGGTATGAGAGTCCAGAGTCTCTCAGCGATCGCCTCAACTTAGACCGCTCTATCGTATTGGGTGCCTTGGGTGCCTATACCCAGGCTGGACGTGCCATTTACGACCTCAACAAGCAGGTTTATCGGGTGCGCGAGTTGAGTCGAGAACCTCTGCCCATGGATCGATTGCGATTTGCCAACGAGCGCGAGCAGCAAGCCACCCTATATCTACAGCGTCAAGCCGTGACGATAACCAGCGCAACGGTTGATACCGCTGGAGCGTCGATCTTGCAAGGTGAGGTGAGAGATAAAGAAAAGATTTTTAAACCAAGCGTGACGATCGATCGCGATTGCCGCATCATTGAAGCCGAGTGTACTTGCAACTGGTATCAACAGCACAAGTTGTATAAAGGTCCGTGCGAGCACATGCTAGCACTTCGCATGCAGAATGCCCGCACCTCCGTCTAGGATACTGGGCAAAACGTGTATAATGTCCCACATGTAGAGCGATCGCGGGGAAAACGACCTTGCAATCCGGGTGGTGGATCGCCATCCATGTACTTAGTCTAAACGCGCATCACTGGCTCGCTCTTGACTGTGCGTTACTCGGAGTACCCATGCTATTACGGTGTAGTTTCCGTGAAACTAACGAGCACGGGTACTCCGGTACCGCTTGAGTTGAGCGATCCAGTTCTGAGAGGTTTACGAAGGGGATAACCCGCGATCGCTCTTATTTTTGCCCATACCCATGACCGAACCAGCACAGCCACGTACGCGTCAGGAACTCTGGGATCGCATCCGTCAAACTTCGAGGGATGAGGTAATCCTGGAGGAAATGATTCGCTTGGGATTTTGGCCAGCCCAGGGACAAATCCCGCAAGACCCTGCCGATGAGATCCGACGGCGCGGCGAGATCGATCGGGAACTAAAAGAATTACGCAAGGAAGATCGCCAGCTTCAGGACGAAAAGGTATTAAAAAAGCGCTTGCTAGAGCAACGTCTGGCGGAGTCGCGTCGCAAGCAACAGGAAAACAAAGAGAGGCGCGAGCGGGAAAGACAAGCTAAATCTGAGGCTTGGCAAGCAAGAAAAACGCAGGAGATCCTGTTTTTAGGCGATGGAGTTTCTCAAGGATTGCACCATCAGCAAGGTGACGAGCAGCGCTTGCGATCGCTCGATCTGCCGATTTGCCATACTCCTGCTGAACTTGCGGCAGCGATGGAAATTAGCATCGGCGAGTTGCGATTCCTCGCTTTCGATCGCCATGTTTCGTTTGTATCCCACTACGTCCGCTTTCAGATTCCCAAAAAGACGGGCGGCACCAGACTGATTTCTGCACCCATGCCGCGCTTAAAGCGATCGCAATACTGGATACTCAAACACATCCTCACCAGGATATCGCCGCACGATGCCGCCCACGGGTTTCGGCAGGAATTTTCCATTGTGACTAACGCACAGCCGCATGTAGGAGCGGATGTAATTATCAATTTCGATCTGCAAGACTTCTTTCCTTCAATTAGTTACAAGCGCGTCAAGGGATTGTTTCGATCGCTGGGTTATTCGGAGGCTGTTGCCACGATTTTAGGCTTGCTCTGTACGGAACCAGAGGTGGAAGCGATCGAGATGGATGGCAAAACCTACTATGTGGCACTTACCGAAAGACACCTCCCCCAAGGCGCGCCGACCAGTCCAGCGATTTCCAATTTACTCTGTCGCCGCCTAGATCGTCGTTTGTCTGAGATGGCAGAAAACGCTGGTTTTATCTATACCCGCTATGCCGACGATCTCACCTTCTCTAGTGCGGGCGACGCACAACGGCAAATTTGTAATGTCCTCAAACGGACTGAATCCATCGTAACTCATGAGGGTTTTACGATTAACCCCCAGAAAACTAGAGTGCTGCGCAGTTCTCAGCAACAGGAAGTCACGGGGATTGTTGTAAACGATAAGCTTAATGTCGATAAAGCAACGCTCAAACGATTTCGAGCAACGCTATATCAAATAGAGAAGGACGGGCTTGAAGGCAAGCAGTGGGGCAATTCTCAGAATTTGCTCTCCGCAATTCACGGCTTTGCTAATTTTGTGGCTATGGTTAACCCCGAACGGGGAAAAATATTTTTAGAACAGGTACAGCGAATTAAACAGAAGTACGGGAAAAAGAAAAGGCGCGATCGTCCGTAGTGGAGATATTACCCATGTCAGAAGAAAAGACCTATTTAGAACTCTCCGAAGCAGAAGGAAGTTCTCACAAGTTTTATGAAGTGACCATCAAAGAAACAGAAGTGACGATTCGCTACGGTCGCATTGGCGATAAGGGGCAAACTAAAACCGCCACCTTCGCCACGCCTGAAAAAGCCCTGGCGGATGCCACCAAGAAAATTAATGAGAAGCTGCGCAAGGGATACGAACGGGCGGTGATGGGCGTGCGACAGAAACGAGCCGTCACCCGCCGCCAGATTGTCAGCAACCGCTCCACCGCTAACCAGGCACCAGTTCTCTGGAAATTTGCTTCGGGAGCGCCTGCGTTTGGCATTTTTATCGATCGCCAGCACTGCTGGGTGGGCAATCAAGAGGGACGCATTTTTGTGCTCGATCGCGATGGCAAGGTGCAAAATCAATTCCGCTTGCCCGAGGGAGTCAAATGCATCGTTGCCGACGATGTGTGGTTATATGCGGGTTGCGATGATGGCAAAGTGTACGATCTGACTGGCAAAGTGCCGCGCGTTGCCTATGAAATTGCGCCTGATGTCGATATTTACTGGCTCGATATTAAGGATGGCATCCTGGGCGTGTCCGATTCCCAGGGACAAGTCACTGCAATTAGCCACGAGGATGAGTCGCAGTGGACGCGCAAGAGTGATGGCACCGCCGGATGGATGGTACGCTGCGATGAGATCGGTATTTATCACGGACATACCCAAGGTGTGGTCATGTACGATTGGGAAGATGGCAGGCAAATCTGGAAGCAACCTACCAATGGCGCGGTATTGTTTGGCTGGCAAGAGGAGAGCGTGGTTTATGCCGGTACGAGTAATAGTGAGGTTCGTGCCTTTACGAAGAAAGGCGAAGTCGGTACGGTCTACAGGTGCGATGCTCCAGTTTATTCCTGTGCTGCTGCCGAAGATGGCAAGTATGTCTTTGCGGGCGATAATTACTCCTCGGTCTATTGCTTTAACCAGCAGGGTGATCGCCTGTGGAAGCTAGGCACGGGATGCGGGTCGGCTTTTTCCATGCAGTTTGCGGGCGATCGCCTGTATATCGTCACGACAGACGGCTCTCTCGCCTGTATCGATGCCAGTGAAGCCGCGATCGCCGCTGCCCAGACTGGCACTGTGCCGGAAGTAGTCAATATCAAAGCGCCCAAACAAGAGGCGGCGCTGCCGTCGCCCACTTTAGAGACGACCTCCAATGCAGGTCAGGGCGTAATCGTCGAGTGTTTTCGCGAAGGCAGCCATCTGAGGGTGCGAGTGGTATCGCCAGGATATAACCCCAACTGGAGAGTACAGTTCCCCAAAGATATCCGCACCGAGGGCGATCGCTATCTCGTCGATGAAGTGCGCGAATCAGTCCGTGGCGGCTTTTACCGTGCCTACGGCGATATCAAACGGCTGGTTTAACTATTTTGGGCTGAAGCGCTTGTAACACAGGCCTTTCTCAGCTTCTTGCCAACCGCTGATTGCCGATCGCGGAAAATTTTTTACTAGTAACGATCGCTTATCGGGTAACTGTGGGCAACATGGTGTAAGCCAATAGAGCGTCTTAACCTGTGATATGTCCTCTGCTTTTCTCGAGCTAACACCAGAGTCCGATCTCATCCAACTCGTACCCGGCCAACTCAGCCAAATGGCTGATGAAGTGAGGGGGCTTGAGGGTGACGATACGATCGCTGGCTCGTCAGATCGAGAAATTATCCAGGGCAATCAAGGTAGAGATATTCTCAATGGCGGCGGCGGTGACGATGTCTTATTTGGAGGTCGCGATAACGATCTTCTAGATGGAGGCGACGGCAACGATCTGCTAATTGGTGGTTTAGATGACGACCAGTTAGAGGGTGGCGCAGGCAACGATACCTTATTGGGTAATATGGGCGGTTCCATTCTTTGGGGCGATCGCGGTGCAGATTTGTTTGTGCTCGATCCCAGTCTAGCTGTTCGGGATATGGGTACTGCGGATAGCACTTCCAATGAGTTGCCACTCATAAATGTCGCACCATATGCCTATATCAAAGATTTTAATGCTAGCGAGGGCGATGCGATCGCGCTCGCAGGGGGGCTTACTATCAGTGACTTAGTTCTATTTAGAGCTAATGCCTTTTCTTCCAATCCTGCGCCACGCGGCCAGGTAATTGGGGAAGGCGGTAGTGATGTTTTGGGAGGGTTACCTGAAATTGCTCAGGTGACTGCGATCGCTCTTGCTTCTACGGGGGGTATCTTAGGGGTAGTGAGAGATGTCTCACCTGATTCCTTAAGGTTTATATCCATTTCTGATACCGATTTGACAGTGTGACGTTGTTGCGATCGGGTTTTTAAAGGCTTTTAGACAGCCTCTAACGATCTGCGGTGAAGCACGAACAACTGTTAGATGTCCTAACAGTAGTCGTTTTGCGGCGCGATTTTGCTTCGCCGATATCGATCGACTGCGTTGATTGACTGGGGTGTTTGACTGTGCGATCGGGACTTTTAAATGATAGGGGATTTATAAATTACTATGCTACGCGAACTAATTAATTTGTCCAGCAACTCTAATGGATCTCAGCAATTTGGATATCTAGGTGGAGATTCAGATAGACAACAAGTTCCAGGTCACCTGTCTGCCTGTAGTTGCGAGGGATGTCATTCGCTATATGTCAACCGCGATCGCTTATCTCCTCCTCCTGCGATCGACGCAAGATCGGCATCAACTGTTTCAGTAGCACTACCACTTTTGAGTAGCAATCCCAACGCTACCGGAAAACTATATCTGGATTTTAACGGTCACACTACATCCGGTACTGGCTGGAATACTAAATATAATGGCGGCGCTGCCTTTACTACGCCTGCTTATAGCGTCGATGCCGATCCTAATTTTTCGGCTACAGAGATCGCTAACATTACAGAAATTTGGAAGCGAGTTGCAGAGGACTATGCACCGTTTAACATTGATGTGACTACCATCGATCCCGGTAATATGTCCGCCGCTAATAACATGCGCGTAGTAATTGGCGGTGCTTGGGATGACTGGTTTGAGGAATCAGGCGGCGCTGGCGGCGTTGCATATCTCTTCTCCTGGCAAGATAGCGGCGATACGCCTGCCTTTGTATTTGAGGAAAATTTGGCTAATGGTGACCCTAGATATACAGCGGAAGCGATTTCCCATGAAGCGGGTCATACATTGGGACTAGATCATCAAAGCATTTATTCCGGTACTGATAAAACAGACGAGTATAATCCCGGAGGTAATGGTTGGGCTCCAATTATGGGAGTCAGCTACTACCAGAGCTTGACTACTTGGCACAATGGACCAAGTGCCGATGGATATAACGTACTTCAAGATGACATGGCGGTCATCGCCTCATCTGGGAATGGTTTTGGTGGCTATCGCCCTGACGATCGCGGCGATACAAATGCTACGGCAACAGCGCTAACAGCGAGTGGCACTTCTGTATCTGGCTCTGGCATCATCAGCCAAACCAGCGATGTCGATGTATTTTCCTTCTCGACGGATGCTGGTGCGATTAGCCTGAATGTTAATGTTGCTGATGTTGGGGCTAATCTGGATGCCGTAGCAGAATTGTATGACAGTAATGGTACTCTCGTTACTTCCAGCAATCCTACCAATTCTCAGGCTGCCAGTATCAGTACTACTGTGACGGCAGGACAGTACTTCCTGCACGTTAAGAGTAATGGTAGTTACGGACGCGTCGGACAATACTCAATTACTGGAACTCGCGTTATTCCTCCTTCCCCAACCTTATCTTTCACATCTGCTAGCTATAGCGGTAACGAGGGCAATAGTGGCAGCGCTGTCGGTACTGTTATTGCCACAATTCAGCGTACGGGTGGTAGTGCTGGCAGCATCTCCGTGCCCGTACAATTATCGAGTTCTGCGGGAACAGCCAGCGCAGGCAGCGACTATACTAATCAATTTCCATTGACTGTTACTTTCGGTGACGGCGAAACTACTAAGGATGTATCTATCCCAATTATGGGAGATACCGTGCTCGAGAGTAACGAAACTATTAACCTCCAACTTGGTACCCCTACTGGTGAGGTGGGATTAGGAAGTCAGACCACTGCTACTTACACAATTATTAACGACGAACAGGCTCCAACTTTTGCGATCGCAGCGACAAATGCCGTACAGGTGGAAGGAAATTCTGGCACTAAAGCTTTTACTTTCACTGTAACGCGAGGTGGTAGCACGGGTAGTGCGAATAACGTGAATTGGGCGGTGACGGGCAGTGGTGCGAATCCTGCTATTGGTGGTGATTTTGGCGGCACTCTCCCCAGCGGTACGGTCTACTTTGCGGCAGGAGAAACCAGCAAACTGGTAACGGTAAACGTTAGTGGAGATACAGTCTCAGAACAGGATGAGAACTTCACGGTAACGCTATCTAACCCCACAGGCGGAGCCAGCATCACCACTGCGACAGCAACGGGAACCATTCAGAATGATGATATTCCCGCGACCTTTGCGATCGCGGCGACAAACGCCGTGCAAATGGAAGGAAATTCCGGCACAAAAGCTTTTACGTTCGCAGTTACCCGAGGTGGTGGCACGGGCGCTGCTAATAGCGTGTCGTGGGCAGTGACGGGCAGTGGTGCGAATCCCGCTGTTACTGGTGATTTTAGCGGTGCTCTCCCCAGCGGTACGGTCAACTTTGCAGCGGGTGAGACTAGCAAACTAGTGACGGTAAACGTTATTGGAGATACAGTCACGGAACAGGATGAGGAATTTACAGTTACCCTCTCTAATCCCACTGGTGGAGCCAGCCTAATCACCCCTACAGCGACGGGTACAATCCAAAACGACGATATCCCAGCGACATTCGCGATCGCGGCGACGAACGCCGTGCAGATGGAAGGAAATTCCAGCACAAAAGCTTACACGTTTACGATTACGCGAGGCGGTGGCACTGGTTTAGCCAATAGCGTTAAATGGGCAGTGACAGGTAGTGGAGCTAATCCTGCTAACGCCAGTGATTTTAGCGGTTCTCTCCCTAGCGGTACGGTCTACTTTGCGGCAGGAGAAACCAGCAAACTGGTAACGGTTAATGTTAGAGGTGATATCTCCTTGGAGCAAAACGAGGAATTCACCGTCACCCTCTCTAATCCTACTAATGGTGCCAGCATTATTGCTCCTACGGCAACGGGAGTTATCCAAAACGACGATATCCCTGCTACATTAGCGATCGCTGCCACGAATGCAGTTCAGACAGAGGGCAATTCCGGTAGTAAATACTTTACTTTCACGGTGAGCCGCACCGGAGATACTACTGGTACGAGTACGGCTAGCTGGTCGGTTGCGGGTAGCGGTTCCAACTCTGCTGATGCTGGTGATTTTAACGGTACATCTGGTACGGTCAGCTTCTCAGCCAGTCAAACCAGTCAAACCGTGACAGTTTATGTGAAAGGAGATGCGATCGCGGAGTTAGACGAGAACTTCACGGTCACGCTCTCCAATCCATCAGTGGGAACGGTTATCGGTACGGGAAGTGCCACAGGTACGATTCGCAATGACGATGCGATCGTGGGTACGGCAGGCAGCGACACTCTTAATGGATTGTCTGGCAACGATACCATTTCTGGTTTAGACGGTCAGGATGTGCTATCTGGTCTGGCAGGCAATGATTCCATCGATGGAGGTTTGAGTAACGATCTCCTCACTGGCGGAGTCGGTAACGATACTCTGCTCGGCAACAGCGGTAATGATACCTTAATTGGAATCGATACTGCCCCTGGTGCTACGAGCTTTGGTATTAATGAAATTGACAGGCTTTCTGGTAGTGTGGGCAGCGATCGCTTTGTCTTAGGAAATGCGAACAGAACCTATTACGTCGGTAGTGGGATGTCAGATTACGTCTTGATTACCGATTTCGGTACTGGCGATGTCATCCAAAAATATGGTAGCGACGTACTAACAATTGGTGGTACTTTACCGACAGGCGTTTCTGGTAAGGCAATCTACCTGGGCACTGACTTGGTCGCAGTAGTACAGGGTGCTGTGCCTACGCTTGCCTCATTTGTGGATGCTGTTTAACCCTGAAGCTGCCTGTAAAAGCCCCGTACTCTATGCTAGACAAGGGGCTAAAAACCTTTTAAGCTTTTGACCTGATGCTAGAGATATAGCTATAGCCAACAGGCTTAGGACGGGGTGCAGGGGTGGAACCCCTGCGTGGGGGCGCAGCCCCCTGTTACCCGACACGCGGTTAGAACATGTAGAACGACACAAGATTTAACCCTCCTCAGGGGAAGTAAATGGTACACCAGAATTAAGTCAGGATTTGAGATCTCAGGAGGTGTATATGCCCAGTGCAGTAGCTGTCCCCATCCGTCAACGGATGATAGAACTGCGTCAACAAGGCAAAAGTTATAGAGCGATCGCAGAGGCATTAGGACAATCGCGCCACAGTGTGCGGCAAATCTGTCGGCGCTGGAGCCAAGGAGGAAACAGTGCATTGACCCCGGATTATCAACACTGTGGACATGGAGGGATCCGCTCAGAGCGATTAATTTGGCGAGCCGCAATTTAGCTGAAACGACGTCACCCCGACTGGGGCGGCGGCATCATCCGGGTGCAATTGCAACAACGCTGGCCACAACAGCAAATCCCGAGCGAACGGACATTGCAGAGGTGGTTTGTGCCAGCAGGGGTGTCCATCCCATTTTATCTCGCTGTCAGGGGACGAACCCGCTTAGAACTCCATCCTGATTTACTCATCTGCACTCGTCCCTATCGACGCTCCCAGGAAGCACAACTGTGGTCGTTACAACGGGTTTACACCTACCTGGCGCAGGGTTGCTGGCAACGGAAGGTGGATGCGTCTGGCAGAATCTCTCTCTACAACCGCAATTACACTGTTGCTCGTGCTCTAGCCAAACACCCCGTATGGGTGCGCTTTGATGCCTCCACTGGAGATTGGCTCGTTTTCGATGACGCTGGTCGCGAAGTCGCACGTACATTGGCATTGGAAATTAATCCGACCGTTATCTGTCAATTGCAACAGTATCGTTCCACAGCTAAGTATCGTACCCTCTTCCCCAAAACTACTCCTTGATGTAACCTGATGTCGCACACATGAGTGAACTGCGTGTCGGGTAACAGCCCCCAACCCCCCTTCTCGTTTTCATCTGAAAACCGCTATATAACCCACATTCCGCAGGTACAAAGTGTGACCAGGTATTTTTCTAAAGCCCTTCCCAGAAAGGTTTTCAAAATCACGAGAAAATGAAGTCTCAACTTGAGATAGCTTTATTGACTATAATCTCAATAGTGACTTCTGGAAGGCTCATAGACTCGTGAAAATATTTTGATCGAGAGTTAAACTTGCGGAATGTGGGATATAACACCTAGATATTCTGACAAATTTGCTAGAGTCGGGTCATCATTTCAGATGGATTCCAATAGGCTTTGAGCGTCTGAACTAATCCCTCGGAGTTGAGTTCAAAGATATCAATTCCCTCAAATACTACTGCCTTTCCACTTTTACTAATTCCCTCTCCCTTCCACTTCACCGCTACCTCGTTACCAGCCACAGAGACAAACTCCTCGGTTAAACCGACTTGCTCAAACAGTCCGGCAATACCGAGAAAAAATTGGCGCATGGCCTCGTGCCCTTTTAGTGGCTCGCCACCCACAGGATCGTAGTTAATCGCATCTGGTGCAAAGGCAGCCAGGTAACCATCTACATCCATCGCGCGCGTAGCGGCAAAGTAGCTTTGAATCGTTTTGGGAATTGTTGCGGACATGGATTCACCTGTTTCTCTTTATTTCTATCAATAAAAGAACTCTCTCGTAAATAAAATATTTCCACCTGTAAATTTTTCGTTGATATCTGCATGTAGGGGCAGGTTTGGCTAAAAGTTATTGACTTGTATCAATAGCGCTCTGGCAAAACCTACCCCTACCTCAACGGATTTTTTACAGTAACAAGTATTTGTTAAAGAGAATCCCCCCGTATTTGCCTTAATGGTTTGGGGTAGGCACGGGGGCGCTACCCCTACAATACAAGAAACGCCTAAACTCTCACAATCCAACTGTTACGGGTGTCGGCACTGACAAAGGCAGCGGGTACTACCTTGAGATCCACACCTAAAGTCTTGAAGGCAAAGCGAATAGCGGTGGCGTGAGATGCTTCCGTTGAACCAATACTAGCACCTGCGGTCACCAGAGCTGGAGTTTTTAGCTTCGCTACTTCTGAGGTGTAGGCGATCGCCGCATCCACTTCTAAAGCTAAAGCTAGCTTGGCAATATTCACGTCAGAGTCAAGGTTGCCCTCACCCTTTTCTAAATAAGGTTTCACCGTTTCTAAATACTCAGATCGCGCATTCACGGGCTTGCCTCCCAACTGAGTTATGACAGAAGCCAGAGTGTCGCGGTGCTCCTTATGGTCTGCTTGGTTGGCCAGAGCGATCGCCAGAACCGCCTTACCCACATTACTTTGGCTGAGCTTAGTTGCAGCAAAGCCATAGGCCCAAATTGCCTGATGCTCGTAGTACAGAGCATTATTGAGAATCTTGATATCGTTGGCAGCAGCTCCATGTGTTGTAGCCATAACGCTGGGCACGGATGCGACTCCAGCTAGACCCACAGCACCAAAGATACCGGTTTTGATTAACTGGCGACGAGACGAGGTTTTGGTGGCAAGGCTGCTTCTAGTCTTGTACATAGTTTTTCTCTCTAGAATAAAAGGTTTGATTTACAGGAATGGCTTCGGTAGACGGTTGGCAGTTAAATTGCGCCAATCTGAACTTGTATACGATCGCTTTTTCGGGGCGGATCTCTAAAAAACAAAAAATTTGGGCAAATATGCCATGCGAGCGATCGGGCTTCTTTCTTTAGGAGATTTGACTCGTACGTACGAAGCAAAATACTATTTAGGTAGCCGATGTTTTGTCTTGCGATCGCAAAAAATATTAAGTTAAGTTAAAATCGAGAAGGAATCAGTGCTAGTCAATGGCGCAGCAACAGTACAGTGTCGATGAAGCTCATCTGTTAGAGAGGATTACAGCTAAAGATCAAGCGGCACTCTCGATTCTTTACGATCGCTACGCGCGCATCATTTATACTCTGGCTTACAGAGTTTTAGGTTCCGTCGAGGAATCCGAAGAGGTGGTTCTTGACGTATTTAATCAAGTGTGGCGCATTGCAGGAACCTATACTGCCCAAAAAGGAAGAGTTGATGCTTGGTTATTTATGCTGACGCGCAGTCGAGCCTTAGACCGCTTGCGCAGCTTGGCGCGAACGACCAAGGCTACTGTTGCCTCTGAGGAGCTGGCCATGACGCGATCGCCTTCGGACACGCCCGAGGAAAATGCTATTTTGCTAGAGCGATCGGCTGTAGTTAAGTCCGCGCTGGCACAGTTACCTGTCGAGCAGCGCGAAGTGCTGGAGCTAGCTTACTACAAGGGCATGACCCATACCCAGATCGCGCTTGCCACTGGCAAATCATTGGGTACGATCAAAACACGCATTCGTTTAGGGCTAAACAAGTTACGTGAGTCTCTCAAAGCAATCGGTGAAGATGACTGACGACACCAGTAAAAATCGAGGTATACCAGGAGGGACCTGATGTTAGATCCAGAAAGCTCTGAACTTATCGCACTGGCGGCGATCGAAGCGCTTGACGATCGCTCAATGCAGTTGGCAGATGACTATGCAGCCACGTCAGTTGAATTGGAAAGGGAACTGGCAGAAATGCGCGAAGCAGTTGGCTGTATTCCCTATGGCAATCCCACCTTACCTATATCAAGCAATCTCAAGGAGCGCTTGTTCCAACGGATCGCCGCAGAGGAAGATCGAGCTACACCTCAACCGACTCAGCCAGCCAGCATCGCCATCACTGCTGCCGAACGAGTATGGCAGCCACATCCCGTTCCAGGTCTGACCATGTCCGTACTTCACATGGATCGGGCGACGCGACAAATTACTTCGCTGATCCGCTGCGAGCCTGGAGCCTACTATCCAGAGCACAGTCATGCGGGTACGGAGGAAATTTTTATGCTAGAGGGAGATTTTGTGTGCGAGGGCAAAACCTATAGCAGTGGGGACTATATCGTTTCAGCCAGTGGCTCCAAACATCCACCCATATCGACCCGCGATGGATGCCTTTTCCTCGTGCGTGCCTCCCTTGACGATCGCATGGGTAATTGAGAGCAGGGGCAGGCACGGGGGCACTGCCCCTACAGTGGATATATGTGGGAATCCGTTTAGATGCTAATGCTGTTAGGAATAAGCGATGGTTTGAGATAGGGATAGGGAACTGTCCGGTTTTGGTTGCGGCGATCGATTTCAGCCTCTACCACATCCAATTGCTGCTGAAAAGCCGTTACTACAGTTTTGACTTTGTCCTGCATACCATCGGCAAAGGCCTCGAAGAAAGATGGATCGTAATGCCCCAACCGATCGTAGCGGAATGAAGACAGTAGAAAAGTAGTCGAGAGCTGTCCGGCGGCTTGTTGGGATGGCGGTAGGAATCGCATGAAATCCTTTTGAGTAAACTCCGCTGCTCCGGCAAACTCGCGATAAGAGGATAGCGGCATATTAGGTGCAAAGGTCATGTACTCGTATTGAGGGAAATTGACCGCCGCGTGTTGCGGCCCGCAGGTGAAGACAATCGTAGTCACAACTTCCACTAATTGCTCCAGCGTATCTATTTGTGCAGGCATCCCTTTGCCATCACCGCCAGCTATGCTAAACACGAGATGGAGTTTTTGCGCCCAGTCTTGCAACGCCCGATCGCTGCTAATACTATCGGCAGTGTGGTAGTGAAGCCCCAAATAAGCTGAAACAAATTGCCAAATTGCATCCCAAACCAGCTTGCCATCATCGCGATAGGGGTAGTGAGGCAGCTTTTGGGCATCGTCCATACCGCGTGCCGCGATCGCTTGCGGGAAAGAAAAACTATCGAACCGCCAGGTTCTAAAGGCTTGCCTGATGATCTCTAGGGAACCGGATAGTTCTCCTGCCAAGATGCGATCGATCGAACCACCGCTGGCAATCAGGGTTTTGCGGGCAAACTTACTTAACGCCAGCATAAATTTAAAATGCTGCCTCAAGAGCGCTCCGAGATGATGGGTTTCGGGCAAATGCTGTCCGGTGGCGATCGCAAAGGGTTCCATCACAAAATGCGTGCGGCAGAGGTGGCTCATTAGTTCGTGATAGTTGCCATCGGCAATCTGCACGCAGGTTTTGGCATAGAGCCAGTCCAGCGATTCATCCTCGGGCGTAAGGATGGTTTTATCTTTGAGCGGCACGTCGAGTTTAATTGCTACGGGCACGAGCTGACCGCGATCGCTAGATGCCTCACTGCGCCAGCTAAACAAAGCGATCGGTCTGGGTAAATAGGTACGCCCGCGATCGAAGGTGCCGCTGGGAATGGGCAGCAGTTCGGTGTAGTCGGCAACGTACAGGTTATCTGTCAAATCTATGGAGTCGCCTAGTTTGGTTTCTATTTCGGCAATATCGCTGCTCTGAAAATATTGAGCTAAGTCATCAACTCGCTTGAGTACCAGGGGATTAGGGCCGGACAGTCTTTGTTCGGCAAAGGCTTTATCGCTTTGGTAGGTAGAGATGACTTTGGGTTTCTCCAGAACCTGAAAGAAATCTTCATAGTCTTGCAGTTCGTCAAGCGGATCCCAAGCAGATTTTAGTTTGACCGCCAGGGTATTTGCTGCCAGCTTAGCCATTGGAGCCGCTACCCTACCCAGGTAATCGATGGAAAAGTTTTCCGAGCGCGGCAGGTTTCCCTTCAGCATCGGTATGGGTGCGAGGTCGCGATCGCTAAGATCGAATTCATATTCGTTGCGGTTTTCAGTGAGAATAGTTTTGTATTTGATATAGGTCGGATCCAGATCTAAGTTATACGCGTTCATAGGTTTGGCCTGAGAGCTTTTCGATCGAGTACATTTGCTCCCCAAAGTAACCCCGAGCAGAGTTTTGGGCACTGCCCCCGATCGCAAACGCGGGACAATCCCTAAATTTTGAAAAATAACCTGACTCTAAACCGAGCGAGTGATGCTGTGGGAAACTAATGAGAGTCACTTCATTGTATCGGCTTTACCATTATCCACAATCGATGCGATCGAAGATCCCACTTTTTCTCACTTTTCCTCACCTTTTAATACCATAACTATTTCCCAGTAGCACAAGTTAAATTGCAAATTAGTTTAGATCTTAAAGGACTTGACGGGTGTCATAAGAGATAGATGTATTGCTTTCGGATAGAGCAGCATATTGTAAATTGTTTATTAAATTAAAAAATTAGTAGATTTCCAGAAAACTCTGATAATATGTAGATAAAGTATTTAATAGACTTAATCGAATAAAATAGCTACGCTATTTAAATGCTAAGCTTCATCTGCTACCTAGGGCGTGGGTCAGTTATTGCCAATAAAGTCTAGTGTTAACTTTGCTTAAGACAAAGTTCCATTCCAGTACCAAGAGAGAGAATAATTTCTCCGATCGACTCTACAGTCATCTTAAATACGAGAGAGAAGTAAAGGTGATACGACATTATTCTACAAGGTGTAAGGTATTGAGCGCTTGCATTAGCTTCTAAAATAAATAGTCTACGTTTTTAAAGCTTAATTATTAAGTCCTATTCTCGAGTTAACGATCGTATGTTTAACTTTTTATTTGATTTAAAAGAATTACCTCTCATTAAAGATCTTCTATCAAAACTCGAATCGAAGTATGGATGGTGGTTGGCCATAGGATTAATATCTTTTTTTCTTGGCTATTCAATAGGAAGTAAGTCTAATGAAATTACCATTAAAGATGGTCAGGTAACTATTGGGAGTCAACCTCTTAATAAAGTAATTCAAAAAATGGAAAAAGATTCTGAAAATGAAAGCAGTGGTGATTCGCAAAGCAATATAGTTTCATTATATGCCAACCTTAGTGTGTTGGGTATATTTAAAGTTGAACCTGTTTTAAAAACATTAGATGCGGATTTATCAGGAAAAAGTAATGATAAACTAAATTCAAAACATGAAGAACAAATAGTTAAATTAACAAAAGGTTCTATTTCTGATATTTTGAATAAATATAATCTTTATCACATACATGACTCTAAAATCATTGAAGGTCTTTCAAAATTAAACTCAGATGACAAAATTGTTATTGAGCTTGTAGATAGAATGAACTCAGGTTTAGAGCCATTTAATTATCAACAGATCCTTGTTGGTTTTGCAGATGAAACAAGCCTTGTTAAAGGTCAAGCTGCAGCTTGCACAGGAAGTGTTTATATAAACAAAAATATCGATCTCTCTACACAAGTAAATTATCCTAGGCTTGTCTCAGTTTCAGTGAATAACCCTTGGCCTTGCCCGCACGATCCCTGCAATCAAGAGAGTCCCAAACCTATAAGTAACAAATATTATATTCAGATATCTTTCTCTGATGCTAAATATTTATTTCCCGAACGATACAAACTAAATAATCTTGGAAAATGTGAGTCTGCATATGCACGTTTTAGTGGTAGACTTCTGACTTCCAAAAATAACTAACTTTTTGAAATCCAAGTAGTTTTCATTAGCGATCTCTCATGAAAAGAACAATAACTTTATCTATTCTTCTGTTTGGGTTATCTTCATTTTCCCTGGTTTACGCAACTGAAGATGGATGTTTCTACGATGGCAAGTGGTATCCTTCAGGTTATATATTAGGTTCGTATACATGCGTATCAGGCGTATGGATTCGCAACTAAACCACTATGCACTGCCAGTGCATAGTGGTTTAGTTTATAAACTAATCATGCTTGTTGCGATAGATAGCTCTCGAAGTGTTATCTAAGCGATAGTCAAGCACTCCTCTTTCCCAGGGCTGCAAGCCATCACCAGTCTTGAGAAAATGACGGCGCTGGCGATTGATTGAGGCTTCGCGTCTCTGTAAATTCGCATACTCGGTCGGGGTGAGGCTACCGTTAGAGACTCCGTTGTAGATGCGTCTTTGTTGATTCACAAGCCGATCGCTAAATTGACCCGCCGAAGCAGACATGGGATAGGCGATCGCGGCAGTAGCAACGGTAGCGAGCATGATATAAGCTAAACGTCTCATCATTGAATTCCTCCAAAACTTGGTTCAGCCAGTTAGACACGCTAGCTCGCAAGAAGGTTCAAATATTGCGAAAAAAAGGGGATTGGGTGATGCCGCATTTCTCGCTAAATCTGCTCCTACTCAATCTCTACTATTTCTATTGCACCTAGGGATAAGAGTACCGATCGCTGCCCTTCCGTCAGTCCCGTTACGCCAGTGATATTCATGCCTTCATAGGGATCGCTGACTCTTAGAGTCTTCCGGCAGGCACCCGTATGTATATGCCAAAACTTGATGGTCGTATCCTGACTGCCGCTAATTAAAGTTTGACTGTCCTGTGTAAAAGCGATCGCCCAGACCCGCCCCTCATGCACGCCCAGGACTTTGAGGTTGGTTTGCGTTTTTACCTGCCACATCTGGATCGTGCGATCGTCGCTACCACTGGCAAGAATTTCACCATCGGGGCTAAAGGCCAGGGACTTAACACCGCCAGTGTGTGCCTCTAGATCGGCCAAGCATTCCCCCGTATCGGCATCCCACAGCTTAATAGTACGATCGTCGCTGCCCGTTGCCAGCAGTTTGCCATCGGGACTAAAAGCTACCGCCCACAGTTGCCCGCGATGGCCGCGCAGGACTTTCAAACATGCGCCAGTCGCCAGATCCCAGAGTCTGGCGGTGGTGTCGCCGCTGGCGGTCGCCAGTTTGCTACCGTCGGGACTGAGCGCGATCGCCCAGACCCAGTTTGTATGCGCCTGAAACGTTCTCAGGCACTCGCCGCTTTCCACGTGCCAAAGTTTTGCCGTGTTATCGCAACTACCTGTAACCAGCATGTCACCCGTGGGAGTATAGGCGATCGCGTTGATCAAGCTCGTATGACCGTACAGAGATTTAATATACTGACAGCCAGATACGTGCCATAGCTTGAGCAGGTCGCTACCAGTAGCGAGGGTCTGACCGTTGGGACTAAAGGCCACTGCTGCTACCCAGTGCCGATTGCCATGCAAAACCCGATAGGCTCGATCCGCATCGATTTGCCAGAGTCTGGCAGTGTGGTCGCTACTGCCCGTGGCAATAACTTGACCGTTGGGGCTGAGTGCTAGGGATCTAATTTCTGATGTATGTCCTTTAAGGGTTCTGAGGGGCTTAGCAGCTTGCACGTCGCAAATTTTAATGATGTAGTTGTCGCTGCAACTCACCAGTAAATAGTTAACCGGGCTGAAGGCAACTGCCCATACCCAACCACCATGCCCCGGAAGGGTTGTCAGGCAAGTACCAGTCTCCAGATCCCATAGCCTGACCATATTATCGTCGCCACCACTGGCTAAAATGCAGCCATCGCAGCTAAAGGCAATGGATTTAACTAAGCCAGTATGTCCGCGCAGTTTCCACCGGAGTTCGCCCGTGCTGGTATCCCAAATCCTAATCGTGCTATCGACGCTGCTACTGGCAATGAACTGTCCATCCGGGCTGAACTTAACCGCCCAAACCCAACTCAGATGCCCTTCAAATGTTCTAATACATTTTCCCGTGCTGACATCCCAGATTTTGACCGTGCGATCGTCGCTGCCACTGGCTAGGGTTTGTCCGTCGGGACTAAAGGCAAGCGATCGCACTAGTCCCGCATGACCGCGCCAGGTGCTAACGGCGCGATCTCGCCGCAGGTGCCACAGGCGAATCGTACGATCCGCGCTGGCGCTGGCGATCGTCTCGCCATCAGGACTAAAGGCAACCGACCATACCCAATCACTATGCTCGCGGAACGTTTTAATGCATTCTCTAGCACTGACATCCCAGATTTTGACGGTGCGATCGTCGCTACAGGTGGCTAGCAGTTTGCCATCGGGACTAAAGGCAACTGATAGCACCCAACCGACGTGCGCCCTAAACGTAACTATTTGCTTGCCCTCGGTCGCGCTCCACAAATGTACTTCACCCGTAACAGTGCCTGTCGCAAACAGGTGCCCTTGCGGGTGAAAAGCGAGCGAGATAATGCCGCCAAAAGTCTCGTTAAAAGCAGTTTGAGCTAAGTCGCAGTGGGCAAAGTTAACACCTAATAAATCCACATCGCGCAGATCCGCTTGCCAAATTACTAAGGTGGAAAAATCGCGATCGCGCAAATCGATTTGCATTTGCACCAGCAGATTCAGAATATTACCAGCAGCGTAACCGATCGCAGTCGATTCCCGTGCCTGTAGATCGGACACGATCTGCATGAGCTTGTTATCGACATTTGTTTTCGTGCTCAGGGAAATCGTCAGTCGTTCGGCAATGGGTTGGACGATCGCTCGCAGTTGAGTTTCTCGAATGTAGTCTTTGGCTCTGGCTTTAAGGAGGGCATGGCTGTTGAGCAAATTAATCGTTCCAGTGAGAATCTCTTGGCAGACGCAATCGATCAGGGTTGCAGTGATATATTCCATCACCACGGATTGCTGGGTAAAGCGGCTCGATCTACACTCGATTAGCGATCGCCGTTGCAAAGAATCTAGCGCATCTAAGAGGTTCCTCTCTGACACTCCTCCTAGTAAATCGGATTTAAGTTCTAATAAGGAGATCCAATCGCGATTAATGGCAAACCAGTACATAATCTGCTTTTCAAGATCCGACAGGCGATTGAATTGCTCGTCTAAAAGCCGCCAGACATCTGCGATCGCAGTCGTACCGACATCTAGAAATGCAGATATTTGTCCGTCAAATAAATCTTGAATCGTCGTAGAGACAATTTTGAGTGCCAGCGGGTTGCCGCGATATAGCTCGATCAAAGTCTCGCAGTCGGAGCGATCGCCCACAATTCCCTTAGCTTGTAACAGTTCTTGCCCTTCTGCTTGCGTCAGACCAACCACGCGCAACGAGCGCACCAGTGATAGGTTCCCCTCAAACCATCCCACTTCCTTCGGCTTTTCTCGGCTCGTCAAGATCGCGCAGCTTTGATGAGATGTCTCAGCTAGTCTGCGCAATAACTGACCGTAACCTTCATAGCCTTCCTTGTACTCCCCGGCACTGCCTCCACTGGACAAAACTGACTCCATGTTATCGAGGATCAGCAGACAGCGATAATCGCGCAAATAAACCATTAAGCGCGAGATCGCAGCATCGAGGGTTACAGGCAAGCTCATTTCTTGTCCGTCGGACAGAAACGATAACCAACTCAGCAAAATATCTTGAGGCAGGGGCGCATCTCGCAGCGATCGCCAGATAATGCGATCGAATTCAGTTTGTAACCTTTGTGCCACTTTTACGGTTAGTGAAGTCTTACCAGCTCCCCCCAGACCGCACAGAGCTACTAACCGACAGCGATCCTGCACCAACCACTGTGTCAAGGTGGTTAGCGCCTCCGCCTGTCCGTAGAATACAGAGATATCGGGCGCTTCGCCCCAATCTTGTAGTTGTTGCAGAGATCCTTCATTAGAGGATTTCCTGCCCCCAGCAAAAGGTAGCTTAGAGCGAGGGATGACAGCGATCGCTTCAGTAACTGCTGTGGCAGTTGCTTCACCATCAAGCAGTTGACGATGCCGCTCCAGTGCCGCTTGAAAATTTTTCTTAGTGACCTTTTCTCCCAATGCTTCTGACAGCAGGCTCCACAGCTTCGGCCCCACGTCAGACTTGAGGTATTCCGGCGTATAACTATTGGACTCGGCTATTTCTTCATATTTTTGCCCGCGTACCGACCCGCGCACGATCAGCAACTCGATATCTTTCAAGTGCCTTCTAGCCGTAGCAAACACAGCGGCATCAGCGATTTTTGCTGCTTCATCGGTGTCCATCGCGCTCAAAGGTTTCCAACAGCTAGTTTTCAGTTTACATGAAATTTCCTGAACTTATCCATATCTACATTTATTTAGCCGGTAAGGTAATACCTCTTTTATTCAAACCCGCTTCGATTTCCTTCAGAAAAGTAAGGTCACTTTCAGATCCAGTCATGCGATCCGAAGAGGGAGAATCCTTCTCAAGAAAGTTAAAAGCTTGACGAAACTGATGTGGATTTACGGTAACGGGGGCATCAAAGTGACAGGCAATAACTTGCTTGAAATTCCAGGTAGCTAGCCGATCGGCCCAAATAATCGTTCTTTTGGGAGCGCGATTGAGAATGAGTACTTGTAAAATTGGTGCCACAAATGGATTGCCCTTATTGCGCAGTAACTCAAACGAAGACTGCCAATTCTCTTTCCATTTAAAGGGGAATAAACCGAAATAGGCTTGCGGCGATCGCTCCGGCGATTTGAACACCACCCGCAACACCTCACCAAAGCCCAATGTCTCCAGTACGCTAGGACGAAAATAGAGTGCGAATAAAACCGTGCGCAGCCAACCCTTAAGCCGATTTTCCTCGCTATCTTCTATGCGATCGCAAGCGCTATCCCTGGCATGAAAGAGTAGAGGATAGGGGTCTAACTGTACGATCGCGGGCGGGCGATCGGATATGGAAACTACCGCATCGGTGACTAGTAAGGTCTGCGATCGCTTATGCAGGAACGCCACTTCTCCAAATGCACCTAAACCGAGACGAACTGGCCCCAGCATGGTGTAGTCAAATTCATTACCAAAGGGGGCATCGCTGCTATTTTCTGGCAATATCTGCGTACGTCCTGGTGGAAATCCCAACCAACTCAGGGGCAAATCGATCGGATAGCTCCATTGATAAGGCGCAACAAATACCTGCGCTTGAGGAAAGCAACGGGCAAACGGGCCGACAAACACCTTATGCTCTAGCCCCGATATCGTGGGTAGAATAATGTATTGCACGTTGCCATGTATCTGCACCAGCTCGTCAAGCAACCGCAGGCATTCGGACGTAGGTGCGACGGGTGCATGTACGAGTAAGCCGCCTGCTTCTAACTTCACAACCGTCATGCGAATGGGAACGACCACGTAGAGAATGCCCTGTACCTGCTCGAACGTCCAGATCGTATCCTTTACTACTTCTACGCGCAGCGTTCGCCTTTGACCGTAGGGATACATAGGCACTACAGGCCAAAATGCCCACGCGCGATCGCGGTGGCGATTCAGTAAGTCAGTGGAATGCGGTGCTTGAGGTTCAGTCACGATCGCGCCAAGTCTAAACAGTGGTTACTTATAGCCATAGACAGATCTGTTAGGAAAGGGGGGGTGTGGGGGCTTCGCCCCCACGCAGGGGTTCCACCCCTGCACCCCGTCCTAAGCCTGTTGGCTATAGCTATAATTCTAAAGCTACGGGTATATAGCCATAGATGAAAAACAAAGAGCCACCCAAAAGGGTGGCTCTTTGTTTCTAATTTAGACTAATTGGAGAATACTAGATTGACTGGATTAGCCAGATTAGCCGTTAATTGCAGGAGCAGTCAATGCCACTGGAGCTACATCAATCGCGGCCAGGTCGAGCGGGAAGTTGTGAGCGTTGCGCTCGTGCATGACTTCCATACCCAGATTGGCGCGGTTGATCACATCTGCCCAGCTCGGCACCACATGTCCCTGGCTGTCTGCAATTGACTGGTTGAAGTTAAACCCATTCAGGTTGAACGCCATCGTGCTTACGCCCAACGAGGTGAACCAGATACCTGCCACTGGCCATAGCGCCAAGAAGAAGTGCAAGCTACGGCTATTGCTGAAGCTTGCGTATTGGAAAATCAATCGTCCAAAGTAACCGTGAGCGGCAACTATGTTGTAGGTTTCTTCCTCTTGACCGAACTTGTAACCGTAGTTGGCAGATTCGTTCTCGGTGGTTTCGCGGATCAAGCTAGAGGTAACTAAAGAACCGTGCATGGCGCTGAACAAGCTACCACCGAACACACCCGCTACGCCCAACATGTGGAAGGGGTGCATCAAGATGTTGTGCTCGGCTTGGAACACGATCATGAAGTTGAACGTACCAGAGATACCCAGAGGCATACCATCAGAGAAGGAGCCTTGACCGATGGGGTAAATCAAGAATACGGCGGTGGCGGCGGCGACGGGAGCGCTGTAAGCCACAGCAATCCACGGACGCATACCTAAGCGGTAGCTCAACTCCCATTCCCGACCCATGTAGCAAAAAATGCCGATCAGGAAATGGAAGATCACAAATTGGTAAGGACCACCGTTATAGAGCCACTCGTCTAAGCTGTCTGCTTCCCAAATGGGGTAAAAGTGCAAGCCAATAGCGTTGGAAGAAGGAACTACGGCACCAGAGATCATGTTGTTGCCATAGACTAAGGAGCCGGAAACAGGCTCGCGGATGCCGTCGATGTCCACGGGGGGAGCGGCGATGAAGGCGATGACGAAGCATGTGGTAGCTGCCAGCAAGCAGGGAATCATCAGAACGCCGAACCAACCGATATAGAGGCGGTTCTCGGTGCTGGTAATCCAGTTGCAGACCCGATCCCACAGCGAAGCGCTCTCGCGTCTTTGGGCTGCGATTGTCATAAGTGCGAATTAATTAGCGTTAGTTGGAATAATTTTTGTAGTGGTTTTGTAGTAAAAACCCTACATTAACAAATTAGTAGTTTTGTAAAGCTTTGTAAACCTGCCGTTGGGTGTAGATATTGGGGGTAGTGGTTTAGCATTTGTCATGAATTCTTGGGTTTGATGCCAAGAATTCATGACAAATGCTAAACCCTTACTGAGGGTTGTTAGGCGAGAGATCTAGGGGTTGGCGGTGAGGAAAAAGTTTGCCCATGAGGCGGTTTAGTTGTTCCTGGCCGTGGGCTGTTGCTTTGGTCTGGCTGGTGGAGTCGCTGGACTTTACTTCAGTAACCACTTCAGCAATGACCTGAGCAGTTGAAGTCGATACTACCGTTTCATTTGCTGTTGCCTGGGTGGTTGGATGCGATGCAGTGACTTCAGGTTTAATTGCTACGGCTGGAGCGTCAATTTCTGGGGTACTGATACCGTCAAGTAGAGAGTTGGGAGGGATTACTTGACCGGGGGTAGTCGAGCTGTTGAGGATGGTGGAAAGGGAGCCAATACAGGTATTTTCGGCTATGTGGCATTGACCTAAAATCAACACGCCCGCGCCCAGGTTGGCTCCGGCTCCGATCTCTAACGTGCCGTTCTGGGCGTGGACGATCGAACCCATGCCAATGCAGACCCCAGCAGCGATCGCGATCTTGCTGTTAGGGTCTGCTTGAATTAATACACCGATCGCGATCGCGGCACTCGGATCGATTGCGACATCACCACTGACACAAGCGGGAGAGGTGCTTATGGGTTGCAGTGGAGATTGGTACATCGCTACTTCTTGGGCCTCTGTACGATTGCTTCGAGGACGCGGCGCTTAGATTTGGTATCGATGCCGTATAAGCGCACGTACTCGCCGCTGTATTGACTCAGGCTTGCTTCTAAAGCTGCCACAACTCCACTTTCCGTGCTGGCTTCAATCGGAGCGCAGCTATGCCAAGAGCTGGTGCGGAAGCGACGCTCGTCGGCGTGCTCGGCACCGATGCGATGTCCTTGCATCAGTAACTGTCGGATTTGGGTGACGACATCCTGACCGATCCTGGTAGCCGTAGCCGCGCCGGATGACTGGACGTAACTAGCAGGGCTGGTGCTGCTCGCACTGGAGTAGCTGGACGAGCTAGCAGCCGTACCAGGAGCAGACTTACCACCAGGGCGCTGAATTATGGTTTCGACTACACGACGCTTCGATTTAGGATCGATGCCAATCAAGCGCACGTATTCGCCGTTATGCTCCCTCAGACAGGCTTCTAAAGCTGCAACTACGCCCGATTCGTTGTTGGCAGTTATTTGTCCGCAGCTATGCCAGGAACTGGTGCGGAAGCGCCGCTCGTCGGCGTGCTCGGTGCCAACGCGATAGCCTTGATTTATGAGCTGTCGGACTTGAGCGATCGTATCTGACGCGAGCTTGCCATTCTGGCTACCAGAACTCACAGAGCTAAATGTAGGGCTGTGGCTGCGGCCAGAGCTGGAATAGCTGCTGGTAGAAGTAGACATCGAAGCGATGCTTTGAGGCTGGTCTCCCGGACGCTGCACGATGGTTTCCACAACGCGGCGCTTAGCTTTAGTATCGATGCCAATTAAACGAACGTACTCGCCACTATGCTCGCGCAGACAAGCTTCTAAAGCACTGACTACACCAGACTCAGTATTAGACTCAATCGGAGCGCAGGTATGCCAAGAGCTGGTGCGGAAGCGACGCTCGTCGGCGTGTTCCGTACCAATACGGTAGCCTTGTGCTAGCAATTGTCGAATTTGACCGATTAAATCTGTTTGCAATCTGCCATTCTGGCTGGGTGCGCTGTAGCTGCTAGCGTAGCTGCTGCCGCTAGAAGGTGCCGAGCTAATTTGAGATGCGTTTTCGCCAGGTCTCTGGATAATCTCTTCAAATACACGCCGCTTGCTCTTGGAATCGATACCGATCAGGCGGACATATTCACCAGTATGCTCGGCCAAGCAGGTTTGCAAAGCCGCGATCGCACTGGACTCGCTATTAGAATTAATCGACGCGCAACTGTACCAAGAACTGGTGCGGAAATGGCGCTCGTCGGCATACTCAGCCCCGACGCGATAGCCCTGAGATAGAAGCTGGCGTACTTGTTGGGCTATACCCATTTTGGCTTGTTTAGTCTGTAACTGCATAGTCTTGACTTTGTTGTGAGTTGCTCCATGTAATTGAGATTGATTGATTTCGTCGTGGATAGGCCGAACAGCGACACCCTCAACGCTGTGATGCTCCATTCTCAAAGCATCATTACTACTGAGTACGCGATCTACAAAAAAGCGATCGCGATCCTGGACATCGGGTAGTCGATCCGCTTGTTGCTGACTAGTAATAATTGCTCCCGAAGGTACGAGCTTACCTGGGGGAATTTCGACATCCTGCACCAGAGCGTGCATCATGACGATGCAGCCACTACCAACCCGTGCGTTAAAAATCGTAGAACGAAAGCCGATAAAGCAATTATCTCCCACATAGACCGGCCCATGAATTAAAACCATGTGGGTAAGGGAAGAATTTTTGCCTATCCAAACTGAGTAATCATTACCATCATCCCCAACTACTCGACCGTTGGCCAAGCCATGCACGATCGCTCCATCCTGGATCTTCGCTCCTGCGCTGATATAAAAAGGAGTACCTTCATCTGCTCGAATGGAGGTACCAGGAGCGATCGAGACCTGCGGACCAATATAAACGTCGCCAATAATATTGGAAAACGAGTGTACGTAGGCAGTGGGATCGATGATTGGCTCGGCCAGATTTTTGGATGAGGTAGCGATCGGCGCAGCAAAACCACGAACTACCATCTAGAACCAGTACGCCATTAACTACCTCAACAACGGCATTTACAGACGCAATTGAGATATTAAGCGCACCCTCCGAATAACGACAAATTATAAATTCTGTTGGGATAGCCATGTGGTGAAGCAGTCAGGATCGTGAGACTAGCTCACCAGAATGCTTTCCCTTAACTATATTTACTGTAAAGCAGGTAGTTATCAACATTCACAGTATCGATGATTGCCACTACTGAAGCATCCAGAGGACGTTTTTCACTATCCCGCACCTGACGGGCAGCGCTACCACGACTGACCAGTACCCATTCATCTATACCTGCACCAACTGTATCCGCTGCCACTTCATACTCTGGTAAGAGTTGACCCCGATCGTCTACAAGTTGGAGAAAGAGAAACTTCGTTCCCGTCAAGCTAGGCTCTTTGGAAGTACTCACCACCGTGCCGCGAACTTTGGCAATTTGCATTTTGAGCTTTGTTTGAGCGTTTAGTTATTAGCTGTTGGCAATATTTAAACTAAATATCTCGCACCTATGGTCTGTTCATAGGACGAATGGCGTTCACGTTATCGCGAAACTGTTCGACTTCTTCGGTGTAGCGAATCGGTAGAACGTATTCGAGGTTTTCGTGAGGACGCGCAATAATGTGGGTAGATAGCACCTGACCGCCATTAACGCGCTTAACGGATTCGGTTCCAGCAGCAACAGAAGCCTGTACTTCCGAAACATCACCGCGCACGATTACGGTGACGCGACCGCTACCAATCTTTTCGTAGCCAACCAGCGTGACACGAGCAGCCTTTACCATTGCATCCGCTGCTTCTACGACGGCGGGGAAACCTAGGGTTTCGATCATTCCAACGGCGATCGCCATGAGTTTGTACTCCTTACAAAAAACTTTAGGAAAACTAAAAATCAGATTAGAGAAATATACTCAGTGAGAATATGTATGAAACTGACGAGTAAAGATGAGAACTATCTATCGCGCGTCAGCGACTAGAACGAGAACTGTTCTACTTCCTTGGTATATCGAATTGGTAGAACGTACTCTAAGTTCTCGTGCGGGCGAGCAATGATGTGAGTAGAAACTACTTCACCACCATTAACGCGCTTGGCTGATTCTACGCCAGCAGCGAGAGAAGCTTGCACTTCAGACACGTCGCCGCGCACGATTACGGTGACGCGAGCGCTACCGATTTTTTCATATCCCACAAGGGTGACGCGGGCTGCTTTGACCATGGCATCGGCTGCCTCTACGATGGCAGGAAATCCCCTGGTTTCAATCATTCCAACTGCAATTGGCATAGTTATCTAATATCTCCTGGACTCCCGTGTTTGGCACGGTTCTTTAGCAATGCGTATCTTACATCTAAATTGGTACCAAAGTCGCGCATTAATCCCTTCCCATAGACACCAAGGATATGGGTGCAACTACTTAGTTAAGATTTCCGAAAAACTCGCGCAGTTTAGAACTGCGATTCTGAATAATTGTGAGAACTACCACACTTTCATACACTGTCACTGGACTTGATGCAGCAATCTGTGTATTACTACTTAACAATTTATGCTTTACGCACAGAGTTGGTCATTATCAGCTTTTTCAAGCTTTTCAGTTTTTCTTTATATATACAGAATAAAGAGGCATTGCACCTTTAGCAACATAAATTGCAATGATTATTTCAAATTGTGTTTATTACTAAAACTTATTTTTTGTTTACAATTGCACGTAGGGTGCGTTGCAGCAAAGTAGCAACCTTCAGGTCACAAGTGTAACTTTGCCTGTATCGAGGTCGTAGCGACCTCCCACGATTTTGAGCTTGCCGGATTTCTCTAGATCTACTAGTAGGGGTGAATCTTGTCTTAATTTCTCGACTTGATACCGGACATTTGCCACTACTAAATCCTCGACTGGATCGAGCGATTCCTTTTTTATTCTCGCGATCGCGGGGGCGATCGCCCGTACAAAAGTACCGATTTGACCGGGTAGAGTGCCGTTTTGCACCGCTGCCGTCACCGCACCGCATCGCTCGTGTCCTAATACTAAAACCAGGGGAGTATGCAGCAAAGCTGCCGCGTATTCCACGCTGCCGAGGGATTCCGGCGTCACGATATTACCCGCAATCCGCACGTCGAACAGGTCGCCAATCCCCTGGTCAAAAATCAGTTCCGGCGGTACGCGCGAATCCGCACAGCTAAGGACAGTGACGACTGGATGCTGTGCCTGGGCTACCTCTTGCAGGCGCTGTTGGGCTTGATGCGGATACTCGCGCTTTTGTTGCATAAAGCGCTGATTGCCCTCAAGCAATTTCTTGAGAGCAGCATCGGGACCGATGGTTTCGGTTTCCCCTGCATAAGCAGGCGGGATAGAGCCAGAAACACTATTCAAAGCATCGATCGCAACCCCCAATCCACCCGCAACGGCGATTTGCATGAGACTGCGACGACCTAGCATTCCATGAATACGTTCCATAATTTACAGCGATGCCACACATCGCATTGATTTAACTTCCATAGCATCAGAAACATAGCAAGCCCCCCCAAACTTGTTGAGGACGGGTCTAATTGTCTCCACCAAGGGTTTCACTTGATCGGGCAAGCAAAAAGCCAGTAGATAAACGCTATCGAGGGTCGTGACCGCCATATCGTCGGAATTCATGCCACCGGGCAGCCTGCCTGCCACATTACGCACGACGCTATAGCTACTCACGCCAGCCTTCTCTAAGGCGGAAACAATTTTAGCCAGTTCGACAGAATCGCTGACTATTTCTAATCTTTTGACTGCATGCATATTCTTAACTCCACAGCATTTGAATGCCAAACAGGTACAGGGGAATGCCCACAATAATGTTGAAAGGGAACGTTAGTGCTAGGGCAGCCGTAACGTAAAGACTGGGGTTGGCCTCTGGCAAGGTCATCCGCATCGCCGCAGGTACAGCGATATAGGAAGCACTGGCACACAATACGGAAAACAGCAGGGCATTCCCTTGAGACATGCCAATTACTTTAGCTAAAAGGATACCAATAAAGGCGTTGGCGATCGGAACCAGGACGGAGAAACTAATTAAAAATACTCCCGTCTGTTTCAAGTCTTTAATCCGCCTCGCTGCTACCAAGCCCATATCGAGTAAAAAGAAGGTCAAGACTCCATAAAAGATACCCTGGACAAACGGTTCCTCTACTTTCCAACCTTTTTGACCAGTTAAAGCTCCAATAATCACGCTGCCGACCAGCAGAAAAACCGAGCTATTCAGGAACGCCTCCTGCATCACCTCTGACCACGAGAAACCATTATCTTTGCCATCTTCGCCATTTTCTTGCTTACTATTGGCAAATACTTTAACCAGCAAAAGACCGACAATAATTGCGGGTGATTCCATCAAAGCCAGGGCAGCTACCATATAACCGCTAAAGGGTATGCTCAGTTCCGTGAGAAAAGAACTAGCAGTAATAAATGTAACGGCGCTGATGGATCCGTAGGTGGCAGCGATCGCAGCGGCATTATACAAATCCAGCTTGAGTCTCAGGATGAAAAACGTGTACACGGGAACGGCACAAGCCATCAGAATCGCTGCTACCAGAGTGAGCAAAACTTCCTGGGTAACTCCACTCTTGGCAAGTTCGCTACCACCTTTAAACCCGATCGCAAATAAAAGATACAGGGAAAAAAGCTTGGGCAAAGGCTGAGGGATTTCTAGATCTGACTTCAGCAAAATCGCCAACATACCGAGGAAGAAAAATAGGACAGGGGGACTCAAGATGTTAGACATCACCAGACTTACATCCATGCCCACATCTCCTTATACTTACCGTAAATAATCATTATCAAAAGTTATTACCAGCTAGTCTTGGATTATCAAGAAATGTAAATATAGCCCTGCGCTATGGCTCCCAGACAGTAGGCGATTGCTCGCATGGCTATGGCAAATTGTTGATATTTGGCTCTCAGACAGTTAAAGACGCCAAACTATCTGCGCGGGAACTCAAATATATATAGAGTCTAGTTTATCGGTATTATGGTTTAACTATCAGACTTTTGCAGCCTCTTGCCGCAAAATTGGCGACTTTAAATAATGGATCAATTTTTAGTAAACACGGTTTGGTTAGTTCCCTGTTATGGGCTGTTCGGCGCGATCGCAACTTTACCCTGGTCTATAGGTCTTGTGCGCAGCACGGGGCCGCGCCCAGCCGCATACCTTAACCTATTGATGAGCATCTTTACGCTGGTGCACAGTCTGATTATTTTAAAAACTATCTGGCTGCAACCGGCTCTGCAAATAGAGATCGCATGGTTGCAAGCCCCAGGACTGAATTTAAATCTGGATCTCAATATTTCTACAGTTACAGTCGGTGCCTCGGTATTAATTGGCGCGATCAGCATATTTGCGCAAACCTACGCGATCGGCTCCATGGAAATGGACTGGGCTCTGGCGCGTTTCTACGGCATGATGGGATTCTTTGAAGGAGCAATGAGCGGCATTGCTATTAGCGATTCCTTGTTCTTGAGTTACGCGCTTCTGGAGCTACTCACCCTTTCTACTTATTTGCTAGTTGGCTTTTGGTATGCCCAGCCTCTGGTCGTGACCGCAGCAAGGGATGCTTTCTGGACAAAGCGTATCGGCGATTTGATCCTACTAATGGGCGTGGTGGCGCTTTCCTCGCTCACAGATAGTTTGAATTTTTCCGATTTAGCAGTTTGGGCGAGTAATGTCGATCTCAATCCCCGAGTGGCTGACCTTTTGGGGTTAGCTTTAATTGCAGGGCCAATCGGGAAGTGCGCCCAGTTCCCGCTGCATCTCTGGCTGGATGAGGCCATGGAAGGTCCTAATCCGGCTTCTATATTGCGGAATTCCGTGGTTGTAGCTTGCGGAGCCTATATCTTAATCAAATTGCAGCCGATTCTAGGTCTGTCACCTCTGGCTTTATATACGCTGGTAGCAGTCGGTACGGTGACGGCAGTAGGAGCTTCTCTGGTGGCGATCGCCCAGATCGACATGAAGCGAGCGCTATCCCATTCCACCAGCGCCCATTTGGGCTTAGTGTTTATCGCCGTGGGGACTCAACAGACTGATGTGGCTTTGGCATTTCTGTTTACCCATGCGATCGCCCGCGCTCTCCTATTTATGAGTAGTGGCTCCGTGATGATGATGACACCAACCCAAGATCTAACCGAGATGGGCGGACTGTTACCCCGGATGCCAGCCACATCAATTGCCTTCATAGTCGCTTCCCTGGGTCTCACGGCGATCTTACCTCTGGGCAACTTTTGGACGATACTGCAATGGGTAGATAATTTGTGGGAAGCCCACCCCTGGCTAGTAGGCGTGATGGCATTTGTAAACGGCTCCACTGCGTTTGGCTTAACGCGCGTATTTGGCCTCGTATTTTGGGGTGCTCCAAAGATCAAGACACGGCGGATGCCTGAAGCCCCCTGGCCGATCGCCATTCCCATGGTTTCTACAATTATCATTACCTTGCTAGTGCCATTGATGCTGAGCAACTGGCAGATGCTGCCCGATCGCTCCAATTGGAACTGGTATGAGGTCGGTCTTTTGGTCGGTTCCGGAGCGATCGGTTGCTTAGCGGGTGGTGCGATCTATCTCCGCACAAACTACGCAATAGGTAGTACGGTACCGATGCTACCGCGTCCCGTCCGACCCATCTGGAAATTTGTGCAAGACCTCCTAGCCTACGACCTCTACGTTATGGGTATCTACCGCGTCAGCGTCATATTTCTCGTGGGTAATGGCTCGCGACTCATATCATGGTTCGATCGATACATTGTTGACGGTGTGGTTAATCTATTTGGCTTCGCCTCAATTATGACGGGCGAAACACTCAAATATACGGTGACTGGGCGATCGCAGCAATATCTCTTAACCATCCTGCTAGGTGTTGTTCTGGCCAGCATCGTGGCATTCGTCGTGTTTTAGGCGATTCTAGAGATCGCAAAATCCTGGTAGGGGCAGTTTTAGCCTGCATTCAACGGCTCTAGGTGAAGATTAACTACAAAACCTGCCCTTACACCAATCGCTATAAAACTTCAATTTAAAATCCCGTTTACTAAATCTATAAATAATGCTGAGTGTTCTAATTTGGGTTCCAATCTGCGCGGCATTGCTAGTGGGCTTCGGTGCTAGCTATCTAAAAGCCGAACAATTACGAGGTGTATCGCTGGCGATCGCCACTGGCTTGCTAGGTTGGACGTTTTTTCTCCTATGGCAATTCGATCCCAACCACATCGGCTATCAACTCCAGGAATCCTTTCCCTGGATTGCAAATTTAGGATTAAACTACCGCATTGGTATTGATGGTCTGTCACTACCTTTATTAATTCTCAATGCTCTTTTAGTCTGGATTGCGATCTACAGTAGCGGCGATGTCAAGCGCCCTGGCTTTTACTATGCTCTGATCCTGTTACT
>NZ_KB235912.1 GCF_000332175.1 Pseudanabaena sp. PCC 6802
CGCTACAGATTTGCTTTTCCATCGTGACTTTGCTCGACTCAATTCGCTGCAAGTCCAGCACGTTGTTAACCAGACGTACCAAACGTTCGGTATTTTCATCGGCAATTTCTAGCATTTGCCTACCGTCGGTGGAAAGATTGCCGAGTCGCCCCGTGCTCAAGATTTTCAAAGCACTGTGAAGTGAGGTGAGGGGAGTGCGCAATTCATGGCTGACAACCGAAATAAATTCATCTTTCATGCGTTCGATCGCTTTGCGATCGCTGATATCGCTGGCAAGAGAGAAAAAGCCTTTGACATTTCTTTCCTCATCGATATGGGGAATATAAGTAACGTTAACCGAACGAGAATTGCCATCGCCCAGGACGATTTCATTTTCATAGGTGACCGTGCAACCGGATAGGGTAGCCTGCACGTAGGGATACATGCGCATATAGCACTCCTCTCCCCACACATCCTGCAAATGGTGTCCGTAAATATTGCCTGGCAACTGACCCAGCCACTCTTCATAGGCTTTATTGTTAAAGCGATACATTTGCCGATCGTCAACATAGGCAATTAATACGGGCAGTGCATTGGTGATCGAACGCAATTGTTCTTCACTGCGCCTTAAAGCCGCTTCTGCCTGCATCCGATCGTTAATTTCCTGTTGCAAGTTGCGGTTAACATCCTTCAATTCGGCAGTGCGTACCTCGACAATCTCTTCGAGATTTTCGAGTAATTCCGCTTGTGCTAAGGCAATGCTAATTTGATCTGCCAACTGTTGCATCAGTTCCAGTTCAACATCCACCCACTGGCGGGGGCAACGACAGTGATGGGCAATTAACAAGCCCCATAACTGATTTTGCGAGGGTGAATTACCTGCTTGGCAATTATTGTGATGCGAACTCAAGTTTTGCAGGATCGGCACGATTAACTTAGATTTAATCCCGAATTGCTCGACAAATTCGACCAGACAAGCCGCCAACCCCGATTTTGGATCGCGAACGTTGGCGATCGCCATGACTCTGCCCTGTGCGTACAGCTTTTGGTATTCAAGTGGAAATACTTCTTCGGGAAATTCCAGATCGAGGATAGTGGGGTAGTCGGGCAAAACAGCCTCGCTAATAGCTTTGCCACTACCGTCAGGAAAAACCTGGTAAATCAGTACCCGATCCGCGTGCAAAATGCGCTGTACTTCCGTCACCGTAGCCCGCAGAATTTCCTTTAATTGCAATGACTGTCTGATCTTGAGCGTTACTTCCGAAAACAGTTCTACCCACTGACGCTGCCATCCTGAATCGTTAACCACAGGTTTCTTACTCGCAGTGGGTTTGCGGTTATGTTTGCGTGGCGATCGCTTGGCAGATGAGCGCTTGGGCATGGCAACTGGTAATGGTGTCGAACGGCTAAAAAATCGATGCAACTAGCTATATCATGCCAAAACAAAGGGATCCTGGGTAGTTACTGCGTTACTGACCCTCTCTATGACAGCGATTTAAAGCTAAAAAAACCCCGCCATTAGGCGAGGTTAAGATATTCCCTAAATCTAATTGGTGACTGGCGACTAAACTAGATGTTGGTCAACCACCAGATCAATCCATGTCCCGTGATTGCTTCGGTGGCTAGTAGAGAGACGAAGCCAATCATGGCAAGGCGACCGTTTAATTTTTCGGCAAATTCTGTGAATCCAGCTCGGTTAGTTTCATCAATATACATGCGAGGCTCGATCGCATAGTTGTTGAGCACCCCTTCGTTGTTAATCGTGTAACCGCTGTTCATTTGCTTAGTTCCTTTCCTTTACTTGATGTAAAGTAATGTAACGAATTTTTAAAGATTGTTAATCTAGCTAAAGGCTAGTCATAGCAAGCTTTATAGCCTTCACAACGGCGTATATCAACTGATATACGCATTACGAAGGAGGGTTGCAACGTACGCACGATCGAGACTAATGCCACATCAGAAAGATGTCATAAAGATGTGAAAGGGATGTCACAACTGGACGTTAAAGCGGGTGCGAAAGCCGCCGTACTTGATCCAGTATTGCTTTAGTTTGTGGCAAGGTGTGTGAAGACTGGCTCTGGCCTGATATAAGAACACTTGACGATGGTCGCCCATCCAGATTTTGTCAATCGGCTCAACTGACACCACGGTACCACCCAGTGCTGCTACACAGTTAGAAAAGCGCTCGATCGCGCTGTAATCTACCGTCTCAAAAATAAAGAAATTACCCGAACAAATTAAGTGACGGCTCCGAATCCAGCACTGCATTTTCTTTTCAGCTTCTGGCGGTAGCATTTTCGTGTCGCGTTGCTCTAGATTCGTAATGGGCGTGTCATAGGATATCTGCGACTTCATTGGCAAAGCTCTCCCGTTTTTCAAATCGTAGGGAACCAAACTCCGATCCCCAGACCTGCTCGTGCGTATTGATGTCTATGCCCCGATCTAAACTGACCCACGTACTTTCCGATATCTCTACCTCACTCACGAGATAGGTCTGCCGACCTTGCTTCTCAATTAAACAGCTATTACCAGGCTCGACTTCGCCTCGGAATAAAATCCCTTCGCGCCTGAATATCATGGAGCAGTGCTGCCTTCGCTCTAGAGAATCTGGCGCAATCGTCCTCAGAATCGATAACTCCCGCGCTGCCCCTGCATACCTGAAGGCATCTTTCAGAGCGTAGTTTTCGATGTAAATGCGATCGCCAAGATCTACCAAACGATGTACGCCCTGCCGATATGGATTCCACAGATCGTAGTCGTAGACCTGCTCGGAATAAAACCCAATTCCATTAAAAAACTCAAACGGCAAGGGTCGAAATAGAACGTGGATATGGGCGTAATCCTTGGGATTTGCAAAGCACTGCTTGGCATTGCTGAAATCCCCTGCCATCCATCGCGCCAGAGTTACTAGATCGTTCGATTGAGCATTAGCAGGATTAATTGAAGTAGCCATCATACTTTCATATCCTGGCGAATTTCCGAGGAAAACGAGGCCGTCACCACACCACTGCCAGCACTTGTTTTAATCAATGAAACTCGACAACGGACGTTGGGATTCACAAACCAGATTTTCTCTTCGGCAGCAGCACGCTCGTAACTCGTCACGAGTACAAAAGTTCCGTCTTCAGTGATGTGATATTCTCCTGCCGACGGAATTGTCTCGGCGTAGCCGCGATCGCGCAGTAATTTGCCGCGATTCGGTTGTAATGGATCGGGGAGCGGTACCAGTACGCAAGTACCTTTGATTTCTTTGTCATCCCAGTCTGACTGACCTTCCCAACTCATGCGAAACGGAGAAACCGCCGCTTGGGGGTCAACATCATAGTCTTTACAAAGCGCTATAACTTCCGGATCGTCTGGAGCGACCGTCACAATATCAATAATCGACTCTACGGCTTCAAAATGGCTGAAAGCCAAATGATGGGCGCTGCGTTGCGATCGCCAGCACCCAATCGAACGCTCCACAAACTCGGTAATATCCATCAGGGACGCACAACTTATATGTTTAAATTGGCTTAAGCAACCTCAGTAATACTGAGAATCTTGCCGCCAGATTTTTGGATATTTTGAATCTTCTGGGACATCTGGCTGTAGCCCACCTCAAAGGTCGTGACGCTCTGCGTCACGCGAGAACCAAAACTAGATTTAGAGACAGCAATGCGAAAACGCTTGCCAGTATTGCTGTAAGAGCCAGAACCAGCCGCAGGTGCGACAATCTTAGTAGGTAAATTACCGCCCAAATCGCCGATCAGTTTTGCTGACTTGCCCACATCATTAGCAGCGAACCCGCGCGTGAGAGCGAACGTGCGATTAAAGCTCACATTCTTGATACCAGTCTGAGTGGCGCTGCCACGGGCGTTAGGTACTGCATTCTCGCCAAAATTGGCAGAATACTCCTCGCTTTCGATGTAAGAGTTAATCTCTGCTTCATAGCCCTGGTTGTTATAGATTTGCACGTGCTCGGCGATCTCAGACTGATCTTGAGGTGCGCGACCTAAAAAATGTTTAAAATTCAGTTCGATAAAACGATAGGGAGAAGAAGTCTCAAAAAACAGCGAACGATATAGATCGGAGCGCGCTACAGCACTCACAAAGCCCCTAACCGTGATATCGCCATTGCGAAGCTGAGATTCCGCAGTGGTTAGCCTTTGGTTATCCATCACATGAGCGTTACCCAAAACCTGGCGATATACTGCCCGAATTACAGTCTGTATATCTTCTTCTGAGGAATTAGGACGCAGTTCGATAGAATCTGTTTCAATCCAGAGTGTCATATCGAGATCTCCTACTTGATTAGTATTTTGGATTTATAAAAATTTTAAAAATTAAGTAGGGTGGGCGTTGCCCACCCTAGGTGCTAGACGATTTCAGTGATACTGACGATCTTGCCAGAGGTACGATTGATCCGTTGAATTTGCGGAGTCATCTTGCTGGCAGGTACGATGTACTCGGTCGAGCTAATGCGACGAGGACTGTCAAACTTAGAGCCAGAGACCAAAATCTTGAAGCGCTTCTCGGTACCAGAGCCAATTACCGTTGCCGAAGATGGTGCGATCGCGTTGCTAGAGTTTGTCGCCACTGCAAACACGAGTTGCGAAGCTTTCACGGCGCTGTCAATTTGGGCGGGTCCGCGCTCGATCGCAAACATGCGGTTATAGCCAACTTGCTTAGAGTTAGCCGCACTCATTCTGCCGCGATAGTAAGGTACGACGTTTTCGCCAAAAGCTGCTTGGTATTCTTCGCTATCGACGTAAGAATCGATTTCTGCGTCATATCCTTCAGCTACACAGCGGACGATGTGCTCGGATACCTCTCTTTGATCCTGAGGCGCACGACCGAGAAGATGCAGGAAATTCAGCTCTACAAAGCGATAGGGAGCGCAGGATTCAAAATAGCGAGAGCGATAAAAATCTGACTTAGCTACAGCGCGGACAAAGTCGCGCACGCTAATCGAGCGATCGCACAACTGCGACTCAGCCGTTGCCAGGCGCTCGCTGTCCATCACATGAGGATTGCCTAATACCTGTTTGTAAACAGCACGAACTACAGTTTGAACCTCTTCCACACTACCAGAGGGCCATAATTCAATAGTCATAGGGGATGCCATTAAAATCAATCTCCTAAAATGATTTTCAACTCAATTGAGTCTTCGAGTTTGTATACCTTAGAGGTCGATACCTAGCAAGCAACTAGCAATCCTATCGCTAGTTACAGGTTTGCCGATTACCAACCAAAGCAATCTATCGATGCTTGAGAAGTTTAGCTTTAGATGGCTGTAATACTTGCGATTACACCACCCTGGCTGTGAATCCGTTGGTACTCTTGAGATAGCTTGTCGTAGGGCACCAAAAAGACCTGGTTAGCACGACGGAACTGAGAGATATTTTTGACAGACTTAGCGCGATAGCCAGTAACTTCAATGCGATAAACTTTGCCGTTAGAGCTGGCACCCACACCAAGACGAGAACGAGAACCCAAAGGTGGATTGCGGAAGCTTGCACCAGCGCTACCAGGTGAAATCACAGCTGTAGGTGTAGGGTTGATTACCAATGAATTGAGCTTGGGTCTCTTCCCAGCAAAATCGCCCTTCAAGCTGCTGCTTGAAGCACCGCGTACCAATTGGAAGGTATGGGTAAACTGCACCATGCTCTGACATGCTTCCGTTTTGTAACCACGGATGTAAGGCACGATGTTTTCACCAAATGTAGTTTGATATTCGTCGCTATCAATGTAGGAATCAATATCGGCACCGAATCCCTGGTTGTCCAGGATCGTGCTGTGCGCGCGCATTTCTTCGAGATCGAGCGGAGGACGACCGAGCAAATGTCTGAAATTCAGCTCGATCGCACGATAGCGAGCGCAGCTAGTAAAGAAACGAGATTGATACAGGTCGGACTTGGCAACTGCCCGCACAAATTCGCGGACGCTAAGTTCGCCACGCTTAAACTGCGACTCCGGCACGCTAAGCCGTTCGCTTTCCATCACGTAGGCATTGCCCAGGACTTGCCTGTAAACTGCCCGAATAATAGTTTCTGCTTCTTCACCGGAACGTCCGGGCACCCACTCCACTGGCGGGGTTTCATCAAAAAGGCTTACACCCAATCTTGAGGCTGGTCCAAAAGCCATTAACAGTATCTCCCTAGTTAACGACAGAGTTTAATAAAAGTTGTTTTAACAATCGATCTTTCTGTGGCCTGCAATAACTGCAAGCATTAGAGAGTTTTATACGGTTTGTTATGATCAATCTTCGTACAACGTTGCGATCGCAAACATCAAGATTTGTAAATTTTGCACAAAAACTCAACACTTTTATCCGACTCCCCAATGGTCGGCAAAGTTAAAACTATAGCTATAGTCAACAGGCTTAGGATGGGGTGCAGGGGTTTCACCCCTGCGTGGGGGCTGTGCCCCCACACCCCCTGTCCTAACAGATCTGTCTATGGCTATAATTCCTGATTTGTACTCGAATTCTTTTTCAACTCAAGAGCGATCGCCAGACCCAGAATCGCGCCTTTACCGTTGGTGCCGACGACTATTTATGCAAGCCTGTTGTAGGTGCAGACCTCGCCCACGACTTGTCTGAAGCGCGATGAAGCCCTGGTTTTGTGGCAGGAATATCAACGCAGTCAAATTAGACCGCAACCGCTTTACCTAGAATTTGAATCAATGGCTGACTATTACGCATATCTGGCAAAACGCAGAGAGGAACTACTCTATAGAACAGCATCATAGCAGCGATTAGCGCGAAAGTTGGAGTATCGAGTTCGATCGCATCGGGTGGCGGTACTTGAGGTACTAGTTGCGACTCCTTGGGGCGATCGTTGCGGCTGGCGCTGATTTGCGTGCGGACAACGCGGCGGGGAGGCAATTCCTCCGGTGGTTCTGGTTGCTGCCAACCTGTAATCCCCTGAATCCAGGTTTGAATCCCCATTGCCGCAAACTTGCGAAATGCAAACAGCGCTTCTTTGGTTTTGTACTTTGACTCGAAAGCGTAATATTCAATAACTGCTGCACAAACTTCCGCCCTAACCACAGTAACGTGATTTAAACCTCTAGCCTGTAGCCTAGCCTGCGATCTAAAGTCATTGCCAGTAAATGGTTTCAGCCATTCTGGACGTGCTTTGCCTGTAACCCAATTTTGTAATAACTCGTTGACAGTTTGCTGAGCCACTCCACAAAGTCGAGCCAATCCTGACTCTGACATTCCCGATTCACCTGTGGCATCGATCGTAAAAAACTCAACGCCATCGCGCTCTACTCGTGTGATATTCATTTATAGCCGTCCTTTGCTTGTGTCAATGGATTGGTCAGGCTTTTGCTACTCCTCGGAAAAGTAGCAACTGGAGTTTAGACTAAAAAGTGGTAAAAAGCAGCCAGCCATTGCAGACTGACCGCTTGATGATGGAAGCTGAAAAGACTATAAAATCAACAGCTTCATCATGATTAGTTTGGATAAACTTGAGCAATTTCGCAAGTACACGTACGAAATTATAGGGAACGGGAGAGATGCGCTGTTCGACTTGATGGATGCGGTACTGACGAGTCGGAGTGTTTCATCGTTTGTGGAACTTTCGTTAAGCCCATTATTTCGGAGGGAGTGGTCGAGTATCTATGAAGCACTGCAAGATAGTCATCCTCCACGTGAAGACTTGATGAAGCAATACATACAGCAAATGCCGGCAGCAGAGGTGACGATATTGGCGGGCGACCATACAGCCTGGTCGCGTCCCTATGCGGTGACATTACAAGAACGCACCTACGAACATCAACCTCAACCGGGAGTAGGAAGCAAACCTGTTACGGTGGGGCAAGGATACAGCACAATTGCCTGGATTCCAGAGTCAGAAGGGAGTTTTGCCTTACCGTTGCGGCATGAGCGGATCACCAGTTTCGAGAACCCGATTCAGAAAGCCGCTAGTCAGTTACGCTTGGTTTGTGCGGAAATTCCTGGGACTGTGCTTTTCCTGGGGGATGGCGAGTATGGGTGCGCACCATTTTTGCAGCAAACAGCAGACATCCCGTGTATCAAGCTGCTCAGGCTACGCCCCAACCGGGTTCTGTATCATGCCCCAAAGGATTACGAGGGGCATGGGCGACCCCATAAGCATGGAGAGAAATTTAGCCTCAAAGACTCTGACACTTGGTCTATTCCCCAAGCAGACATCACAATTGCAGAGCCTAAACTGGGACGATTGCAAATTCGTCGATGGCCAAACCTGCACTTAAAGCAAGCCGCAGACCATCCCTTTACACTCATTCTGGTCGAACGTCTTGATATGCCTGAATCGAAACCCCTGTGGTTGATTTGGGTCGCTAAAGACGAGCCAATCTTGAGTGAGGTATGGCAAAAATATCTGCGCAGATTTGCCATTGAGCATTGGTATCGCTTGGTGCGTCAACGTCTCCATTGGACAATCCCTCAGCTTTCTACCCCTGCTCAGATGGAGACTTGGTCGGACTTGATGCCTTTACTTACTTGGCAATTGTGGCTCGCTCGTGAACTTGTCCAAGACTCTCCTCTGCCTTGGCAGAAACCGATGACTAAATTGTCTCCTGGTCGAGTTGCAAATGCTTTTGCTTTAGTTTTGGTCAGGATTGGCTCTCCTTCCCCTGACCCTAAACCTCGCGGTAAGTCTCCAGGTTGGCCTCTTGGGAAAAAACGAACCCAACGGATTCGTTATCCTACTGTCAAAAAACGCTATGCCAAGCCCCTCAAAAAAGCTTCCGCTGCAACTGCTTAGCTCAACTTCTTCCCTTTTATCCTCTCTCTCGCTAGTTTCTATCTAGCGAGATGCTTCTTGTTGCCTTTTAGTCTAAACTCCAGTAGCAAGAGCCGCATTAAAAATATTGAAGCATTAAAATTGCATCAAACTGTTTCATGGCTTTAGCTATGCGGTAACCTAGCTGTGTTCTGCCTAGAATCGACTTACAAAAGTTGGTACGGATTTTCCCAGAAGATTGAGTAATTCTGAAACAGACATGGGTGGGTTTCTCAAAACGCTTGCCTGTGTCTGGATAACGTTAGCCATAAGTTCGGGGAACAAATCGTAGAGGTGAGTCAAAAAACTATCCGCACCTTGAGCCTCAATCCGAAATTGGCTCAGAGAGATAGACGGAAAGTGTTTAAGATTATCCGTCACAATGACATGCGCCTTGGCAATCAAAGCTGCCGCTAAAACATGGCGATCGCCCTCGTGATTGTCCATACAAGGAATCAATCTCTCTGTCACCTCAAGCATAGCTTCGGGAAAAGCCAGATTCATTTGTCTTTCCAGACGATTTCCCTGCTCCTTTGTGATTACTTGATTTACCACCAAATTACGCAGCGCTCCATCTAAAATTTCTTGCGACCAATGCACGCGATACAATCCAGCCTCAGCGGCACACAACAGAGTATCTCTCAGGTACATCGGATAAAGCACGCAGGAGTCAAGGATAACTGGAAATACAGCCATTGATACTAAGGATTACCCTCGATCGAGCAGTTATCTTCTGCTGTATAAAATCCCAACTCCTGACTCATTAAAGCAAGTTCGCTTAAAGCTTGGCGGCGTTGACTATCTCTCTGCTGCTTGTATTTGATTAAATCTTCAAACTGGATGCGTCGATGAGTGCCAACCCTAATGTAAGGAATATGACCTAGATCCAATAGTGTGTATAAGTAGGGGCGGGAAACATTGAGTAAGTCAGCCGCTTCCTGACTGCTTAAATAAAGATCGTAAGGGACTAGTGAAATCGTTTGTCCTGCCGCCATCATGTGAATTACTTGGCGGAGAGCCTGATAAATTGAATCAGGTAGTGGGATTTCCTCACCATCCATGCCAACAAGCTTAGGATGAGCCTTCTCTAGCATTACCTCTAAGCGTTGGATTGTTTTAGTGTCTGGCTCTGGAGCGAAGACGGAATCAGGCAGTTCTACTGATGTATTCATATAGAGAGCAACATCTTTCGGCATCAGGTATTAATCTCAGTATAACTGTAATAAGTGTAACAACAGAAATAAGCGTAACCTAACCTGCGATTTAATCGTTTTGTGTACGCGGATTTTGCATAGACGACAAACTTTTACGGAATCCCTCTAACTAAGCCTACAAGAGTGCGAATATAGAACGTAGAACTTAAGATGCTCCTCCACCATCATGTCTGACTCCCTCCCCTCACTCATCCGTGCCATAGAAACGGCGGACTCTTCTAGCAAACTCTTAGAAGCAGTGCAAAATCTGGCTGATGCTCGGCTAGAAAGTGCAGTCCCAGCCTTAATTGAGGCGCTGAGCTACAACAATCCAGGCGCGGCAGTGGCAGCGGTAGATGGCTTGATCCAAATTGGGGAGCCTGCCGTCAACGCCCTCATCGAGTTGTTAGACCAACACAACTATACGGCGAGAGCTTGGGCAATCCGTGCCCTGGCAGGCATTGGCGACCCCAGAGGGTTGGTGACTTTGTTGGGAGCGGCAACGGCTGATTTTGCCCTGAGCGTCCGGCGCGCCGCCGCTAGAGGACTGGGATCGATGCAATGGCAATGGTTTCCTCCCGATCTGCTCGAAATTGCCCAAGAGGAGGCTCTGGAAGCTTTGCTGTTTGTGGCGCAGCAGGACGATGAGTGGGTGGTGCGTTATTCTTCTGTAGTCGGCTTGCAGTCATTGGCGGTAGCCATCCCAAGTACTTACAAAGATTGGCGATCGCAGATCCAATCCCAATTGCGGCAGATGGTAGAGCAAGATGGTTCTGGTGCGGTACGCGCCCGTGCTAGCTGGGCGCTCCGGCAAATTCAAACCGATACCAGTCCGTTCGCCAAGCCCGCGATCGCATCTACACCACCAGAAATTGACTGGCAGAGCATCATGGCCAAGCTATACGATCGGCGGGGCGAAGAACGCACGGCAGCGATCCTCGAAGGCGACCCGCGCCGCTATCGAGATCTGGCAGTGGCGATCGCCTCAGAGAAGGATTGACATACTCACCGAGCTAAAGCAACGGTGATTCTTGACGCTTCACAGCTACGCGCTACCGAAGTAGTCTTACCATCGCTCCACGTCCGTTTAGAGTCTCCCAATGCCCTATGGCGACTAGCTACATCTTACCAAAAAGCCGTGCTAGAAGCACGGGGTTTTAGACCCAATTTTCTGATAATTGTGACCTTAGACAGGCGATCGCTAGCTGGGGGGAATAGTATAAACTAACGATCGATTTGCAGCAGGTATCCTAGAAGAGTATTCGTCTAAATCTAAACAATGCCAGCCAGATTGCAAATAAAAGTTGAAGACTGCTCCCCTTTGGGTCGGCTAATTTTGCAATACCTCGAAGATCAGGGCATTAGCATGAATCATCTGGCAGAACTGTCCGGCATCCCCCAGCCGCGCCTCAGGGGTGCCTGTTTCAAAGGCACCTGCCCCACACCGGAAACTTTGAGAAAATTAGCGCGAGTGATGGACAAGCATCACCTGGAGTTGTACACGCTTGCCTATGAGGGCAGGATCGATAGCCCGTCAGACGATGCAGGCACCTACTCCGTAGATATGCTGATGCGGGAAATATTTGAAGCAGCCCGAGAAATGAGGCTAGTTGCACCCACCCAACCACCTTCGAGGGCGCAAATTCGTAAAGCTCTAACAGAACTGGGATTCCGCCCCAGTCAAATGTTGACTGTAAACATGCCAAAAGCGCAAAGCTAAGAGCGATCGCCCTTAGCTCTGAGTCTGAGATGCCTGGATTGATGCAGAATCTTATCTACGGGGGATAGAAGCGTCGATATTAATGTTTAAAGCAGAGATGCGTTGAGGCGCATTAACCGCAGGGCTGATGCTGCGAGCCATATTGAGGAACTGAGCAGGATCGCCAACTTTCATGCTGGCCGCAGTGTACTTGCGCGCGGTAGCTTGCCAAACCACTTGTGGGAAGCCAATTTGAGCGCGATGGTAGGCATCGTAACGGGGAGACTTGATATTGAATGGCAACTCGCCCTCAGCACGACCGGCAAGTACCCGTCTTCTTTGATAGGGAACCGTGTTATAGCCAAAAGCATCTAGGTATTCATCGCTGTTGAGCAACTGATCGACAAACCCCGCTACGCCCTTAGTCATGATCTCGGCAGACCAGGCGATCTTCTCTTGTTGGCTGTAAACTCGGCGACCCAAGACCTTCTCGACACAGTGTTCGACGAAGCGATAGTTACTGTTTTTGTCGTAGAAGCTTTCGATAAAGGTTCTGGATAGCAGCAACCCACGAATGAAATCGCGCACAGTAACTTGACCGTTACGCAGTTGCGACTCTAAAACAACCTCGCGATCGCTGTCGAAAGCATGGAAGAAAATCTGACGATAGGCAGCATTAATCAGATTGCCCATGTCAGTATCTGAGAGGATATTATCGGTGGAAAAGATTCTGGGTTGCTCGTCGCCGGCAATATCAAAGTCGGCTACCCGTTGGTTTTGACTGGAGGGGGCGTATTGTAAAAGAGGAAGTGCCATGCTGAAAAAATCTCCGTTCTCTTAAGAAATTTTACAAAATATGTTTAATCATAGTAGGCAACGGGTTTATTATTCGCTTTAGTCTAATAAAAATTACATAACTTAAAAAACCTAAAAATTAGCATGGAAAATCAATCCGCTCGCATCCAAGACGACAATCAATTAACCGTGGAGCAGGCGATCGCTAACCTCCAGGGTGAGGATTTGGGATTGCGCGTATATGCTGCCTGGTGGTTGGGGCGCTTCCGCGTCGATGCGCCAGAGGCAATAGATGTCTTGATTAGAGCTTTAGAAGATGAAGACGATCGCACGGATGCGGGCGGCTATCCTTTGCGGCGCAACGCCGCTCGGGCTTTAGGGAAATTAGGCGATCGCCGTGCCGTACCGCCTTTGATGCGAGCCTTGTCCTGTTCGGATTTTTACGTGCGAGAAGCGGCGGCGCAGTCGCTGGAGATGTTGGGCGACGTGTCTTGCCTTTCGTTGCTAGTAGATTTACTGCAAGATAACGTTCCCGGTACGCAACCCGCACCGGAACCGCCTCACCTGCCCCAGCCTTTTGATGCCATCCTGGAAGCACTGGGAACTCTGGGGGCAACCGACGCTATTCCCCTGATCGAGCCATTTCTGGATCGGTTCACACCTCGGATTCAATATGCCGCAGCACGGGCAATGTACCAACTGACATCCGACCCACAGCAAGCGGCACAATACGGCGATCGCCTGATTCGCGAACTGAGCAATGACGATCTACAACAACGGCGATCCGTATTGTCGGATCTGGGTGCCATAGGTTACTTACCCGCTGCCGAAGCGATCGCCCAGACCCTCGCCGAAAATAGTCTGAAGCTGATCTCACTCAAAGGCTTATTGGAAAGGCAATTAGATGAAACACCTCTGCCCCATTTATCAGAAGGAGCAGTCAAAGTGATGACACTGATGGACGACTTGTTGTAAAAAGACGATTCCCGCGTGTTCGCACTGGGAATTCTTAGTTCAACTAGTTACTTTGAGCTTTGCTTAGATACTTCATAAAAATTTATATTTCCTAGCCTCGATCAAATCCTCAAGGGGGTAAATCGTTTTAGCTGCCTCCCAAGGTACCCAAGAGGAATCGTTGGTGTAAACAAGCAAAACCCCATTTTCAAGGGTAGAAGCCCTGACAATATCGAGTTCGTGAGCCAGCTTATACCACTCTAAAAAGCCTTGCGGGGCAGAATTGCTACGCGGGGCTTTCGGTTTCCAACCTTCACGTAACGCTTTGACCAGAAAGCCTTCGGGGTTATCAACTTTGCCTTGACGCTCTTTGAGTACGGCGATCGCCTGTAAGACCTGCTCCAGAGTGAAATTCATCACAGCAGCGCGTAACTGCGGGTTCAGTTCAGCTACTTTAGCAACAGCTTCAAGGCGCGGGTCAGTTGCATTGGCTATAGCCGTAACGGGTTCGGGTGTGGCTTCGGGCGCGGGCGCGGGAATAACAACCTGAGGTGTTTCAACGAGTGGCTCAACAGAAACAGAAGTACCATTCTTCTCCCCCCCTCCCAAAAATTCGTCTTTAGGGTGGGGCAGAGGCTCTGTCAAGGGGAAGGCATCATGAGTAACTCCCCTTGACGGAGATGCCCCACCCATACAATCGAACTGGAGGGGGGGAGTGTCTGTTGTTTTTTGAATATCCTCTGTATTTATAACGGAGGAATGCGGGTTTGGGAGTGGCGTTTGCCGAATCTTGTCGTGATTTGCCGAAAAGTTATTTGAATTACCGAAAACTTTTTTGGAATTATTAAAGGGCACTCTTTCGCCAGGATGTCTGACGGTAAGACGCACGATCCCACCACGATACATGTCTTTAACGATCACCAGGCCACAGTCAACCAGTTGCTGAAGGGCAGAGCGCATTGTTTCCTGAGTGTATTTACGCCCCTGATTCTTTGGCGTTTTACGTTTAACGCCAATTGATAATTCGTAAAGCGCAATTACTTCGTATTTACCATCAATAACTTCTCTAAATAGGTAATTGGCTAGAGCGATAGCCGCATTCGAGAGTCCTTCATAGGCATCTGCAAGGATTTCTGAGACGTGAGCAAATCTTGCGGGAGCGGGTTTGAACCAAGTAGTCGATTGCATAAGTATCCTGCCTTATTTTTACAAAATGGCAGGGACATAGGGCTTTCACAACGCCCAAATACACGCTACAATTATGAGCATGGGGCGGTTAAAAGCCTGAATAAAGAATAGTTTTCGTATCCCTTCAAAGCACAAAAGATTTGGTAGATCCGGCTTTGATGAGGATAGAGTCTCTTTTTTCTGTCCCTAATTTATTATTTGATTTAACCAATTATTGCAGATGTCAGGCTCCGAGCGATCGAGTCTGGCTAAGTTTTGGGTGAATTACCATTTTGATGTCATTGTTAAACTTCAGTTGACTCGGAATTGTCGTCGTCTTCAGGGGGGTACTGTATGGTGAGCCGCACGGTACCATCTCGAAACTTGCGATCGACGATCACCAAACCGCGATCGACTAACTGATTTAAAGCATTTCGCATAGTTTCGCGCGAATACGGGCGACCCTTATACTTTTCTGTGTCTCGCTTAGAGCCAAGGCTCAGGTTGTAGATATTAACTTACTCGAATTCCCCTTCAACACAAGAAAAATGGAGATGCAACCATAGGTCATGAGCAGATGGTGTGGCACCTATCAAGGCTTGCTCTAGGCGAGTGAGTTTCCAATTTCCGTAAGTAATTTTACTCATATACGATAGAAAGAATAATTCTTTCTCAGTCTGTGCCATAGACAACAGATGACATTCGATTAATCGATCGCGATCGCAATTTATTGATTAACTAAGCGATCCATGTATATATATCAAGGGTTTCAGGCTCTAAGCACGAGAAAGTTTATACGCGATCGATTAATCTTGTATTATTTCTTAACCTACTTCGGGGTCAAAGAGAAGAAATTTGCACATTTTCTGCACAAATAGATTGTTTTAATGAAGTTGTTCAAAGACCGCTGAACCCTTTGGCTTACAGAGTCAAGGATTCAGGAATTCCTAAAGCTTATCTCATTTTATGGCATTTGTTTGCCTAACCTGATGCAGGTTTGGGAATAGGTTTTTGCGAATACTTTTTTTTGAACTTATAACATCACGTCAAAATAGGAGATTTTTGATGCTAGACGCTTTTACCAAGGTGGTTTCTCAAGCAGATACCAGAGGCGAATATCTTAGCGATTCTCAGATCGATGCCCTGAAGTCCTTAGTTGCAGAAGGTGCCAAGCGCATGGATGTCGTTAACCGCATCACTGCTAACGCATCCACGATCGTCGCTAACGCTGGCCGTGCTTTGTTTGAAGAGCAACCCCAACTGATCGCCCCTGGTGGTAATGCTTACACCCACCGTCGTATGGCTGCTTGCTTGCGCGATATGGAAATCATCCTCCGCTATGTTACCTATGCCGTGTTCGCTGGCGATTCTAGCGCTTTAGACGATCGCTGCTTGAACGGTCTGCGCGAAACCTATTCAGCTCTAGGCGTTCCCGGTGCTTCCGTTGCTGCTGGCGTTAACAAAATGAAGGATGCTGCCATTGCGATCGCTAACGATCCCAACGGCATCACCCGTGGTGATTGCAACTCTTTGATGGCTGAGCTAGCTGGCTACTTCGATCGCGCTGCCGCTGCAGTGGGTTAGTCGCTACACCCGAATAGACTTCCTGCATGGAAGTTGACTTCAAAACCCAATAACAAACTGACAACGACTTTGCAAAATTATTAAGAGGCAAATTTACAAGTATGAAAACTCCTTTAACCGAAGCAGTCGCCGCCGCCGATTCTCAAGGACGCTTTCTGAGCGCCGCTGAAATGCAAACCGCATTTGGCCGCTATCGTACCGCTGCTGCTAGCCTTGATGCCGCTCGCGCTTTGGCTGGTAAGGCCAACAGCTTGGCTGAAGGTGCAGCAAACGCTGTATATCAAAAGTTCCCTTACACCACCCAAATGCAAGGCAACAACTATGCTTCTACCCCTAGAGGTAAGGCAAAGTGCTCTCGCGACATCGGCTACTATGTCCGCATGATCAGCTACTGCTTGGTTGCTGGTGGCACCGGCCCAATCGATGACTATCTAATTGCTGGCTTGACCGAAATCAACAGAACCTTCGATCTCGCTCCTAGCTGGTATGTTGAAGCCCTCAAGTACATCAAGGCCAATCATGGTATCACCGGAGATGCTGGCTTAGAAGCCAACTCCTACATTGACTATGCCATCAATGCCCTGAGCTAAAGGCTTTCCTTTCGCCCAGAACAATGGAATACAGTTGGTGCCTCTTCGCTGGTGGCATGAGCCGTAGTCTAGTGTTCTGGGCATATTTTTTCAAAAATAATATTTTTAATTTATTAAGGAGCCCAGATATGACGAGTTCCATGTCTGCTAGGCAGTTAGGGTTCGAGCCGTTTGCAGCCAACTCTCCAGTGGAGCTGCGGCCGCATGCATTAGCTGATGACGTACAAGCTGTAATTACAGCGGCTTATCGGCAAGTATTTGGCAACGACCACCTACTGCAATCAGATCGGTTAGTCGGTGCTGAGTCTATGCTGCGTAAGGGCAATATTTCGGTGCGCGAGTTTGTCCGTACTTTGGCACAATCCGAACTGTATAGAGATAAGTTTTTCTACTCAACTCCACAGGTTCGCTTTATTGAATTGAACTACAAGCATTTGCTAGGTCGCGCGCCTGCTGACGAAGCAGAGATTTCATATCATGTCAATCTCTATGTTGAGAAAGGCTTTGAAGCAGAGATAAATTCTTATATTGACTCTCTGGAATATCAAGAAAATTTTGGCGATTCTATCGTTCCGTATTACCGAGGTTTTTCAACTCAACGGGGTACTAAGACGGTAGATTTCAACCGCATGTTGCATCTGTACAACGGCTACGCTAACAGCGATCGCGCCCAAGGCAGAAATAAATCAGGCTCGCTAACTCGCGACCTCGCCCAAAACTTGGCAACTCCAGTGCGGACGCCCAGTTTCGGACGAGGTTTAGGTGGTTCTTCTGTCAGTGGAGGACGCGGAGACTTTTACCGGGTAACTGTAACGCAAGCAGCTAGCGGTCGTACTACCCAAATTCGGCGCGGTACTACTGAGATCTTAGTCAGCTACGATCAGCTTTCACCCACTCTCCAGCGCTTAAGCCAGCGTGGCAGTCGAGTAGTCAATATTTCTCCTGCCTGATCGCTGGCATCAGCAGGAATCTCCGTTCGCACGCGGACGGGGATATGTCAAACAGTCAAACGTATAAGGAGAATAAAACGTGGCGATTACAACTGCGGCTTCCCGTTTGGGAACTACCGCCTTTAGCACAGCCCCCACTGAACTCCGGCCCAACTGGACATCCGAGGATGCTCGTAACGTAATTAACGCAGCTTACCGGCAAGTCTTTGGCAATGCCCATTTGATGGCATCGGAGCGACTGCCTGCGCTTGAGTCTTTGCTTAACAACGGTCAAATCACGGTGCGGGAATTTGTCCGCGCGCTCGCCAAAACAGAGTTGTACAAAGAAAAATTCCTTTATCCGCATTTCCAAACCCGGGTAATCGAGTTGAACTTTAAGCACTTGCTAGGCCGCCCTCCCTACGATGAGGCTGAAATCACCGAGCACCTCAATCGCTATCAAAATGAGGGATTTGAAGCAGATATCGACTCTTATATCGACTCTGCTGAATACGATGCCTATTTTGGCGATTCGACCGTACCTTACTATCGCGAACTCGAAACTACGGGAGTAGGCCAAAAAACGGCTGGTTTTACCCGCATGTTCCGCCTCTATCGCGGCTATGCTACTAGCGATCGCTCCCAATTAGGCGGCTCTGCCCCTCGTCTGGCTAGCGAACTCGGCAAAAACAGCGTCTCCGCGATTATCGCTCCTTCAGGCGGTAGCGACGGCTGGGCATATCAACCTTCCAGCAAGGGAACTATGCCAAGTCGCGTCTTCGGTCGTCCTTCATTTGGAAGCACCGATCGCCTGTATCGCATCGAAGTAGCAGGTGCCAGACTGGGTAGATATCCTAGAATCCGCCGCAGCAACCAGGAATACATCGTTCCTTTTGACCAGCTATTCAACGCGATCGAGCAGATCAGCAAGCAGGGCGGTCGGATTTCGAGCGTGACAGTCGCGCAATAAAATGCGGGATTTTGCAATCCACACTGACAAGCATTTCAAGATCCCTCTAAATTTCTCTGCTCAGAGATTACCGGAGGGATCTTTGCGTAAGTCCTGAATCTATATTGCAGGGCTATCTTTTATCAAAATTTTTTAGGGAATATTACAGCTATGTTAGAACAAGCACCATCAATGACGAGTCCCATCTCGACAACCGCAGATGCCAGCACGTTTGTTTATGAAGTAGAAGGCTTGCGGCAGAACGACCGTACTGAAAATAACAGCTATTCTATTCGCAGTAGCAGTAGTGTTTTTATTTCCGTGCCTCGCAGCCGCATGAATGAAGAGATGCGTCGCATTACTCGTTTGGGCGGCAGAATTGTCAATATTAGCACTGTCGGACAAGGAAGCTCAAAGAGCAAACCCGCCTCTGCTGCTAGTGCTGCTAACTAATATAGCCGTAGACAGATCTGTTAGGACAGGGGGTGTGGGGGCTGCGCCCCCACACAGGGGGTTCACCCCTGCACCCCGTCCTGAGCCTATTGGCTATAGCTATAAAAACTTTTGACATATTTTTGAATTGAGAACCCCATCCCTGTTGAGGATGGGGTTTCATTAGTGACTCTACTGCTCCATTAGAGTTGGTTTAGGAACGAGCTAAAGGTTCAGCCAGCCAGCCCTTTTTGAGCAAGTCCACAAATGTGGCATAACCCTTAGAAAAACCTGGCGGATCGGGTAAGACATATTGGGGAAAATCTTGATAGTGCCGCCACGGCTCGAAGGAATGATGGCGCAGGTATAAGACGCGATAGGTTGTCGTGCCATCCGCTTTCCAGAGCATTTGCCCCCTAATCGGCAGCTTTGCAATGTTATTCATAACTGTTCTCCTCAACCACACAACTAATCGAGTTCGTCCCATTCTCGCAGCATGGCTGTGTACTTCTGTCAATATTGATACGCAATTTTAAGTAAATATACTTAAGCTATATAGTAATGCTAAGGCAATAAATCTTCCATGGCTGCCCCTACAACTCGGTGATCTGGGTCTTGCCGTAGTTGCAGTATGGCGGCTTTGGCTTCAGGCTCGTCAAAGTGTTTGAGGGCGCGAGCCACCCGTATGCGAATGTGCGGCAACTCCGAGTCCTTCAAGGTCAGGAGTTGAGATAGCGCCGCCGTACGTTGATGGGAACCGACCAGACTAATAAACCCATCGACAGAAGTCTCCTGGACGGTTTCGTCTTCATCGGCTACCCCGTGAATGCAGACTTCAAGCACTTCAGCATGACGTGCCATATCGATCAGCGCTGCCATAACGCTGATGCGCACCAGCCAGTGCTTGTCGCTCAAAAATATTTTGACCAGATCGGGAGCCGTACTGTCGCCAAACAAGGAAATGGAGTTAGCCGCTTCTGCCCGCACGTTGGGGTTATTATCTTTTAGAAGCTGTATCAGAATTGCGGACGATTCTGGGGTGTGGTAGATACCCAACTGTCTGGCTACAAACGATCGCACCACAAACTCTGGATCTTGAAAGTGGTTCTTGAGTAGGGGCAGAGCTACCTCAGCAGGATAATCTTTGAGTGCCACGATCGCCTGGAGGCGATAGTAAAAATCCTGCTTTTGCAGCTCGGTTTTGATTAGATCCAGATCCATGTCGGCAAATGGTAAAGCTCTTTAATACTTTAAGGCGCTATTGCGATCGTGTTGGGAAAACATCACAATGTTGACACGACTGTAATAACATAACATTGAGTAAGCGTATGGATAAACTCAAAATTCGCAAAGTAGGAAATTCTTTGGGGACGACCTTCCCTAAGGAAATAGTCAGCAAACTCAATCTGGCTGAGGGGGACATGTTATTTGTGACCGAAACCCATGATGGTATTTGTCTAACTCCCTATAACCCAGACTTTGAAGCGGCAATGCAAGCTTTTGAAGTCACGCGCAAGAAGTACCGTAACGCTTTGCGGCAACTAGCGCAGTGAACGAACCCAGGTGGATACCCGAAGGTGCAATTCGACTTATACACGATGCTTTGATCCGCGAACATGGTGGTTCCTACGGCATTCTCGATGCAGGTTCGCTGGCATCCACGCTAGCTAAACCTAAAAATTTATTTCACTACGGTCGAGATGTTACGGTGTTTGACCTGGCGGCTTCCTATGGTTATGGGTTTATCAAGAATCATTGCTTTGTAGATGACAACAAGCGAGTTGCGCTTACTGCCGTAGATATATTTCTGCAATTGAATGAGTTTGAACTGGTGGCAGATGAGGCAGAAGCAGCGGCATTTTTTCTGGATTTAGCTGCCTCGCCAGCCAACTCACCTGAAGCAGAGCAGGCAAACTTGTCTAAATGGATTGCGGCAAATGCGCGATCGCTGAATGAAACGTAAGCCGCGATCGCCCAATAAATGTTTGACAACTGACAAGAAATTAGCTCCATTTAATATCACTATAGACTCTGTTTGATATCATAATGATGTTACTTAAATTAGAACTTAGAATCAAAGCTCCGTTAACCCTCTCTGATTCATCACTGGCAGTGTTTTGTTGATGACAGATTACCACTAAATTTAATAAACTTATGATGTAGCGTTTTTAAGGTGAGATGGGCATTTTTGACCCAGATGTTCCGCAGTGGTTAGTGCAAAATCAGCGTGGAGGGCAGTACGGAACTTTAGAAGATTGTCTAGCTGTATTTTTCGATCATATTCCTGCCCAAAAAATACCCGTATCGTATAGTGCAATTAAAAATAGATGCGAAGACATTGGCTATGTCTCGATTCATGGCTGGACACTTTGCTTTATTACAAACGATGGTGAATACACCATAGGTTGAGATAGTTTATAAATTTTTAAACCAGTGCGGAGCAAGTACTTAACTGCTCTACACTGGTTTAAATAATTTGAGGTTGACCAAAGGTCAGCTACCCCAGGAGCCTGACAACTCTAGGGTAGCACTCCTTTGGCAATCCGTCACATAAAACCAAAGGAAAAAATATGCGCACGGCTACTAAAACTGACTACCCGATCCACCTAAGGCTTGTTACCACTGACATAATCGACATGGCACGCAAAAAATTAACCCGCGCCGAAATTTTGATTTTCCAATATATCGAGACCCTCAACCCATTTTGCGATCGCACCGTAGAGATCCGCCCCGCCGTGGTCATCGAGCAGCTAGACATCAGCCGTGCTACCTATTACCGCGCGATCGCCCGTTTACAAGAACTAGGCATGATTGAGTACACGCCAGGTGTGGACAGAGTAAAAGGTAAGCCTATGACTTTGTACCGCGAACGAGACTCCAGTCTCAAAAATGAGACAATAATCGCACCTTTGAGATCGGATTTGCATGCGCGAGACAAACAACGGCTAGAAGCCCTACTGGATAAAGATTTCGGAACTGTTCATACTCATAAAGACTTTAATAAACAAACAACACCCACCCACCACCCTGTTGTTGTGGATGAAATTTTTCCTTTACAAATAGACCCAGATCTCAACACACCTCCAGAAACTTTTCAGGGAAATTTCACAGATCCAGATCTCTCAAAAATTTCTCAACCTAACCAAACTCAAAAAGCCCAAACTCACAACCAAACTCACTCATCACAAACAAAAGAAACAGATGAGGATCGCTCTTCCGCCGCCGCCGATGAAACTGAAATTTTTCAAGAAATTAAAGAACTGATCGAACCCGGTAAAATCAACCCCCAGATTCGCGCTCTGGTACTGGAAGCGATCGCTAAGGTTGGCGTGCAGGTAGTCAAAGATGCGATCGCTGCCGTGAAGGAATACAAAACTCATCAAAAAGCCAAAGGCAAAGAACTCGCCAATCCTGTAGGAACGTTCCGGCAGGCACTAAATGAACAGTGGCAGCCAGTCCAACGCAAAGTGCCAGAAAAATTTAGTGAATGGTATAACCTTGCTTACAAACTGAATTTGGTCGTGGCGGCTTCGGATAAGCCCGATTTGACTGGACAGCCTTCAGGCGTGCAGTGCGTCTTTACCACTGCCGGAGAATGGGTGCTGTGGGAAACCTATAAAAAGCAATACCCGCTAGAAAAACTGCGAGAAGCAGCTACCAACTTTTCAAGAAGATTTTAACTTTTCCTTTTTCCTTTTTAACTGGAGTTTAGACTAAAAAGTGGTAAAAAGCAGCCAGCCATTGCAGACTGACCGCTTGATGATGGAAGCTGAAAAGACTATAAAATCAACAGCTTCATCATGATTAGTTTGGATAAACTTGAGCAATTTCGCAAGTACACGTACGAAATTATAGGGAACGGGAGAGATGCGCTGTTCGACTTGATGGATGCGGTACTGACGAGTCGGAGTGTTTCATCGTTTGTGGAACTTTCGTTAAGCCCATTATTTCGGAGGGAGTGGTCGAGTATCTATGAAGCACTGCAAGATAGTCATCTCCACGTGAAGACTTGATGAAGCAATACATACAGCAAATGCCGGCAGCAGAGGTGACGATATTGGCGGGCGACCATACAGCCTGGTCGCGTCCCTATGCGGTGACATTACAAGAACGCACCTACGAACATCAACCTCAACCGGGAGTAGGAAGCAAACCTGTTACGGTGGGGCAAGGATACAGCACAATTGCCTGGATTCCAGAGTCAGAAGGGAGTTTTGCCTTACCGTTGCGGCATGAGCGGATCACCAGTTTCGAGAACCCGATTCAGAAAGCCGCTAGTCAGTTACGCTTGGTTTGTGCGGAAATTCCTGGGACTGTGCTTTTCCTGGGGGATGGCGAGTATGGGTGCGCACCATTTTTGCAGCAAACAGCAGACATCCCGTGTATCAAGCTGCTCAGGCTACGCCCCAACCGGGTTCTGTATCATGCCCCAAAGGATTACGAGGGGCATGGGCGACCCCATAAGCATGGAGAGAAATTTAGCCTCAAAGACTCTGACACTTGGTCTATTCCCCAAGCAGACATCACAATTGCAGAGCCTAAACTGGGACGATTGCAAATTCGTCGATGGCCAAACCTGCACTTAAAGCAAGCCGCAGACCATCCCTTTACACTCATTCTGGTCGAACGTCTTGATATGCCTGAATCGAAACCCCTGTGGTTGATTTGGGTCGCTAAAGACGAGCCAATCTTGAGTGAGGTATGGCAAAAATATCTGCGCAGATTTGCCATTGAGCATTGGTATCGCTTGGTGCGTCAACGTCTCCATTGGACAATCCCTCAGCTTTCTACCCCTGCTCAGATGGAGACTTGGTCGGACTTGATGCCTTTACTTACTTGGCAATTGTGGCTCGCTCGTGAACTTGTCCAAGACTCTCCTCTGCCTTGGCAGAAACCGATGACTAAATTGTCTCCTGGTCGAGTTGCAAATGCTTTTGCTTTAGTTTTGGTCAGGATTGGCTCTCCTTCCCCTGACCCTAAACCTCGCGGTAAGTCTCCAGGTTGGCCTCTTGGGAAAAACGAACCCAACGGATTCGTTATCCTACTGTCAAAAAACGCTATGCCAAGCCCCTCAAAAAAGCTTCCGCTGCAACTGCTTAGCTCAACTTCTTCCCTTTTATCCTCTCTCTCGCTAGTTTCTATCTAGCGAGATGCTTCTTGTTGCCTTTTAGTCTAAACTCCAGTTTTAACCCTCAGGCGTTCCCCTAGATAACTTTTCATAAATAGCCTCCAGAATCCACTGATGGCGGCTGGGCGCAGGTCGGCGGCGCTTGACGGCGGCATCGATTTCGGCCAGCAACTGCACGGATAGCCTCAACTTCAGCCCTTTTACTTCGTCGTCTGCTATCTCTGGAACTGTAATGGGCGACGCGGCAAGCTGCGCTTCTGAGCCGCCCTCTTGAATAAATTCCTCAACGTTGACTGGCTTCCGTTTGACTACCATTCCGACCTCTTAATAGACTCAGATTAGAATAAATAGGATTTAATTTTAATGTCTAGATGATATCACTTACACATCAAAAAGACATTCAAATAGTTTTTCAATCTCTGCGATCGCTTTAGGATCGGTCGGCTTTACCTCATTTACGGCTAATCCCTGCGCCGCCGCGCTACGGAAGGCTTTGCGATTACCCAATGGCGCATCTATATATGTGAGGTTGGGGGTTTCCGAGGCGATCGCTGCTGCTTCCGCATTATCAGCACCTTTAGCATCGGCGCGATTAATTATGCATATGGCTTTCAGCTTGTCGTTAAAAGCACGGGCTTCTTCAACCAGGTCGCCCACAGTATCTAAAGTCCACACGTCAAAGCTGCCAGGTAAAAACGGCACGACATATATATCTGCCACCGACAAAGCCGCCCGCTGTCCTGCCGTATCGCGACCGCCCACATCGATCGCAATGTCATCGTATTTTGTCGTCAACCGCAGTACTTCCGATCGCACGGCAGCACCATGCAGTTTTACCGAGGTATAGCCCGCACCACCGCGATCGGTAAAGGTTTCATTGCGCACGGCGGTAAAGTCGCTTGCCGTCCCCTGGTCGTCCGCGTCCACGAGGAGGACATCTTTGCCTTGCTGCGATCGCAGAATAGCTATATTCGTTGCCAGGGTAGTTTTACCAACTCCACCCTTAATGCCTCCAAACACAAGGATCATTTTAATATCTCCATGACATCATTAAGATATCTGTAAAGCATTTAAGCGAGTTAAATATAACATCAATAAGATTTGATACAGATACTATTTTGATGTTAAAGATCGCCTGGCGCTTTTACGTTAATATTTTCAAACCGAGCAAAATGCTTGCGATCGAAGGTGTATGCCGCATCGATCCGTTGCTGTGCGATCCAGGCAGCATTGTAGGCATCGATAAAATCTACATTCTTGGCAGCGTAGTTGGTGGCTGCCTCAATTAACAGATCGGATTCAGCAACCTCCAGTCCTGGTGTATTCAGGATTGCCAGAATGCGATCGCGGATTTGTTCGCGCGACAACTTATAGAAGGAAGCCAATGTCCAGACAATTTCTGCAATTACCAGAGTAGTTGTCACTAAGATGATTTCTCCGGCTGCTGCTCGTTGCAGTAGTGCTTCCACCAGATCGGCTTGTACGGCAATGTCATTGGTCAGATAGCGCAAAAAAAGATTCGTATCGACAAAAGCTCGTTCAATTGTCATTGCTTTCTGTTCGGTAAGCGCGATTATCCAGCACCTGCTGGCGAATGGTTTCAAAGTCTTGCGGCTCAGAAACAGGAATACTGCCGCGAAAATCTGACAGGGTAGCTTTAAGCGGTTGTAAGACTATTTCATTACCTCTACGCACAAAGGCAAGGCGATCGCCTACTTTTAGATCTAAATCCTGACGAATTGTGCGAGGAATAGCAATTTGTCCGCGTCGTCCAACTTTACTGACATTCATGAGCAGAAACTCAAAATGACTGACAAAATTAATTTTAACAGACATTTTGGAGTTCTATCGCGTGAAATACAGATAAGACCATATTATCTGTATTAAAACGCAGCCATCTCAAAAGTATCTCGACCTTCATTGCCGCAGCGATCGCCAGACGACAATTGCTAACCCAATCGCAGTTATGACATCAAAACAGACTCATAATAATATTAAATTGATGTTATGAAGATGTCACAAAGTATGCGGCGGAGCGATCGCTATGATTGTCGCAGGCAGGAGACTTCAGACCTTGATGCCTCGCGATCGCAAAAATTCTCTTGCTTTAGCTACAATGCGAGGACGTTCTTCTGGTGGTGGCAAAACAACTTTTTCAGGTTTATAGGGCGAATAAACAGTATCTTTGCGCATTTCCAACCATTTCTCGTACTCTGCTCTTAGAGAACCATCTTCATCGCGCTTGATGCAAGTCTGGGCATAAATCAGGGGATTGCGTGCATTTTGGGCTTTATCAGAAGAATGGGTCTAAAACCCCGTCCTTCTAGGACGGCTTTTCTTGTTCGCGAATGTACTGCTTCAGCACTTCAATCGGTGCGCCGCCAACAGAGCTAACAAAGTAGCTAGGACTCCAGAGAGCATCTTTCCCGTAAGGTTTTGGGTGTCCAGCTTGACCATATCGACGGCTAGACACTCCTTTTAGAGCGTTGACCATCTGAGAGATTGAAAGCTTAGGCGGATACTCAATCAGCGCGTGAATATGGTCAGACTCTCCATTGAATTCGAGAATTTGAAAATCCATCTTTTTAGCGACTTCCTTGAACGATTTTTCAATTAGTTCAAGACTTTCAGCAGTGAATACAGCCCTACGGTATTTTGTAACGCAGACCAAATGTATTTTAAGGCTAGAAATACTGTGTCTTTCTTTGCGTAATTGGCTTGTCATTTCTTGCAGACCAAGTTAGAATACATTTGCAGACCAATTTTAGCACAAGCAATGAAAGCAAGATACTCATACCGTTTCTACCCAACTGACCAACAGCGACAGAGTTTAGCTCAGTTGTTTGGTTGTGTGCGGGTCGTTTGGAATGATGCCTTGGCAATTTGCAAGCAGTCTGAAGCGCTTCCAGGGTATAACCAGCTTTCTGCAATGTTGACCCAAGCCAAGAAGACTGAAGCTAGAGAATGGTTAGGTTCTGTTTCGTCGGTTCCGTTGCAGCAAGCACTAAGGCAGTTAGACGTTGCCTACAAGAACTTTTTCAACTCCAGAAATGGAAAAAGAAAAGGTAAAAAGATGGGTTCTCCTACCTTCAAAAAGAAATCGAATCAGCAGTCTGCAACTTTTGCAAGCACAGCTTTTAAGGTTTTTGATGGAATTGTTTATCTGGCTAAGATTGGAGGCTTAAAGCCGATTTGGTCTAGAGAGCTTCCTGCCGCACCGTCATCTGTCACGGCGATCAAGGATGCAGCTAACCGCTATTTTCTGAGCTTTGTGGTAGAAGTTGAACCTGTTCAAGTCGATGCTGAAAACCAAAGTATCGGGATTGATTTGGGAATTAAAACTTTTGCTGTGATGTCTGATGGGTCTAAGGTTGAGAGTCCTAGCTACTCAAAGCAAGATCGTAAAATTCGCAAGCTTCAGAAGCAGTTGGCACGGCAGCAAAAAGGCTCAAATCGCAGGCGCAAAACTCGTCTCCAAATTGCCAAACTGCACAATCAAATTGCGGACACTCGCAAGGATTTCTTGCACAAATTGTCTACCAAAATCGTGAGTGAAAACCAAGCTATCGTTTTAGAAGACTTGAATGTGTCGGGAATGGTAAAGAATCGCAAGCTGGCTAGATCGATCAGTTTGCAAGGTTGGAGAGAGTTTAGAATGCTGTGTGAGGCTAAATCTGAGAAGTTTGGTCGAGAGTTTCACGTCATTAATCGATGGGAACCCACTAGCCAAGTTTGCTCAGATTGCGGTTTCAAGTGGGGCAAACTCGATCTAAAAATTCGGACGGTTCAATGCTTGAATTGCAACGCTGAGCACGACCGAGACGAGAACGCAGCCAAGAATATAAACCAAGTCGGGACAGGGCATTGCCACGACTCTAAACGGATGCAGAGACAGAGTAAGACTACCTCGGTAGCGTCAGTCAGTGAAGCGTCAAGAATCACCGCTCCTTTAGGACGGTGAGTATGTCAACTTTTACTGAATGCGATCGCCCTAACAATTAAAGAGTCCAAAGAAATCCGAGTCCAGGAGTTAATCCTGAATTAACCGCTCAAAGTGCGAACTTATTTCTCCCTAGCATGTGTCCAAGCTCTCAAGCGCTGCATGCAACTGACAAGCGCTGCATGCGATTGAGAATGCGATGGGCTAGATCTGCACCTACGACGGGCTTGCATAAATAGTCGTCGGCACCGACGGTAAAGGCGCGATTCTGGGTCTGACGATCGCTCAGTCCGCTCAGAAATAGAATGGGTAACTTTTGCCAGCGCGGGTCGCTGCGTACCACCTGGCAGAGTTCAAAGCCATCAATTTCAGGCATGTTGACATCCAGCACCAGGACATCGGGCATGACGGCTTGCAGGATCGTCCAGAACTCCTGTGGATATTCCAGAGTCGTCACTTTTAACCCCCAGGGGGCGAGCGAGGTCGGCAAAATCCGCAACCAGTCGCGATCGTCATCGACAATCATCACCTTCAGTTCTGGATCGTTGCGACCGTGGCTCTGACTCAGTAGGTGCCTGACGGCATCGATCGCCTGCTCTGGCGAGGTGAACGGTTCTAGAAAAACCGTGCCGCCCCGACGCACTACTTCCAAACGAACGGTCAATTCGTTGCGATCGCCGATGACCAGGATCGGCAGGTCAGGGTAAGACAGCGCCAGTGTTTGCAACCAATTCATCGGCTCTAAATCGCGAGCGCGCTCGGAGGTAATCTGCCACAAAATGGCTCTGGGTAGTCGATCGCTCTTACCGGGAAAGGACTTAGAATCCAGCCATGCTTGGGCAATTTCTCGAGTTGGTGCGATCGCAGTACGCAGTCCACTACTGAGCGCTGCCCGTTCTAAAGCTTGTGCAAATTGCGAATCCCCAGAAATTACCAACAGCAGTGGTAAGTTATGTAAATCTTGCGAGCGATCGAACGATATAACAGGCAAGTCCTGTGAAGTTAACGGGAAATTTTCAATTGAGATAGTATTTTGAATTTCCTGTTGCAAATCGAGCACGAGAGTTTTCAACAGCGGTATATTTTGAAATCCCAAATTAAGAGAGCCATCTAGTAAACTCTCTAATTGCCGCGCCAGTTGCATACCCTGGTTGAGTCCAAATGTACCTAGAGTGCCTGCTAATTTGTGCGCTGTCTGGTTTGCCTGCGTCTGCAATTGCTCTGTCAGAGTACCCGACTGTAATGCTTGCACTACTTGAGAAAATACGACCAACTGCTCCAAACTCTGAGGCTTGCTAGCAACCCAGGTCTCGTTCAGGAAGGCCAAATATGCTGCTTGCTGTTCTATTGCCCGGTCAGTTTTCTCTGTAATGCTTTGCCCTAGTCCTAAAGTGCTCTCTAACCGCGCAGTCGGCTTCTCAAGCGGCATATTACGGTAGCGTACCTCTACAGCATCGCGATCCGGAGCCTTCAGGTAATAGCCTCTACCGTGGATGGTGGCAATAAAATCGGCAGGCGCACCCGCCTCCATAAGCTTATGACGCAGGCGGCGGATATGCGATCGCACCGTTGACTCGGCTGGAAAATCCTCAGACGACCACAGGCGATCGAGGATTTCTTCGGTACTAAACACGTGCTGGCTGTCAGACAGCAAAATTTCTAACAAGCGATATTCTTTGGTTGTAAGCGTGATGTGCTTGCTGTTATAACTAACATCACAGGTGCTGGGATTGAGCAGTAAGTCGCCCCAAGACATTAAAGGAAAAGGAGTACCGCTGCTGCGGCGCAACAGAGCGCGGATGCGGGCGCTCAATTCTGCCACATCAAACGGCTTGACCACATAATCATCGGCACCAGCATCCAGGCCCTGCACTTTTGCAGTACTTGTATTTTGGGTTGTAAGTAAAACGATCGGTGTAGTGTAGCCCTCACTACGCAAGCGCTGACACAAACTAATACCATCTAACTTAGGCAACTGGATATCTAGCAAGATGAGGTCGTACTCAAAGGTTGAGCCATAGTTCCAGCCCGCTTCGCCATCTTTGACCACATCGACGATGCAATTATGACGGGTGGTCAGGCTCTTAGTCAGAACCGTAATTAATGCTTCGTCATCTTCTACAAGCAGTATTTTCATAAGTGGAGATGGGAAATTAACTTACCAACCCAGGACTTTGGTTCCAGACTTGAAAACCTACCTGTTCAGCCGCGCTCTAGCAATTTAAATAAGAAGTTACCGCTTGTAACAAGTATACTTTCTGAGTAACTTGCTAAATAGTCAGTTGTGAACCTGTTCGGATGCTTTGTACGCGCATCCGAGTAGATCTGTAGCACCCCTATCTGAATTGTAAAATTTCTTCGCTGACTGCTGACTGTCGATCGCTATAGCGTTTTTCAATTGAGAACAGGTTTTATTGACGGGGTGAAGGGATTCTACCCCGTCATGAGGGCGTTGCCCCCACCCCCCTACTCTTTCCGATCTGAAAACCGCTATAACTTAAACAAATCATTTCGGATCGCCCTATGTTTTAAGTTATGTAATTTTTATTAGACTAAAGCGAATAATACCTCCATTGCCTACTATCATTAAAAGTATTTTGCAAGATTTCTTAAGAAAACGGAGCTTTTTTAAGCATGGCCATTCCTCTTTTACAATATCCCCCCTCTAGTCAAAACCCGCGCGTTGTTGACTTTGATATTCCTGGTGACGAGCAATTCAGAGTCTTTTCCACCGACAACATCCTCTCAGACAACGACATGGGCAACCTCATCGATGCTGCCTATCGTCAGATTTTCTTCCATGCCTTTGACTGCAATCGCGAGCGCGTGCTGGAATCGCAACTGCGCAACGGCCAAATTACCGTGCGCGACTTTGTGCGCGGCTTAATGCTGTCTAAAACTTTTATCGAAAGCTTCTACGACAAAAATAGTAACTATCGCTTTGTCGAGCACTGCATTGAAAAAGCCCTCGGTCGTCGCGTTTACAGCGAGCGCGAGAAGATTGCCTGGTCTGCCGTAGTTATGACCAAAGGCGTGGCAGGGTTTGTGAACGAATTGCTCAATAGCGACGAATACCTCGATGCTTTTGGCTACAATGTCGTGCCTTATCAAAGAAGACGCATAACTGCCGGTCGTTCTGAAGGCGAGGTGCGCTTTAATATCAAATCTCCTCGTTACGATGCGTACCATCGCGATCTGCTCGGCTTCCCGCAAACCATTTGGCAGTCAGTGGTCGGCTCCTATGTTGCCGTTGACAGGAAACCCAAGACTGGTGACCCTGTCCAATTCCTCAAGATGGCGCGCAGCATCAAGTCTGGTGCTGGAACTCCGCCGCGCGTTTCTACTGCCAACATTAATATCGAAGCTTCTTTGCCTCGCAGATAAAGTTAGCATCCCGCAAAAGGCAGGTGTTCAGACGTGTAGTAGCATCTGAACACCTGCTTTGTGCATTTTTAAATAACGATTATGCTTCCACTTATTTCTGTGGTGATTCCTGCTTATAATGCTCAAAAAACTATTTTAGAAACTATTCATTCAGTTCTTAATCAAACTGTTTCTAATTTTGAAATAATTGTCATTAATGATGGTTCGCGAGATAATACTTTAAGTTTGCTCTCTACAATCTCAGATCCTCGTTTAAAAGTTTTTTCGTATGAAAATGGGGGGTTATCTGTCGCTCGCAATCGAGGCATAAGCAATGCCATTGGAGAATTCATTAGTTTTTTAGATGCTGACGATCTATGGACACAAGATAAATTGGAGTTACAAGTTGCCGCATTACAAAAAAATCCCGATGCTGGCGTAGTTTATAGCTGGACTCAGTTTATCGACGAGCATAGTAACCTACTATTTTTGCAACCTCCCGTGTACTTGGAAGGAGATGTGTATCCCCACCTTCTAGTTAGCAACTTTATTTCTAGTGGCTCAAATATCATGGTGCGTCGGCACTATATCGATTTGGTCGGTGAGTTTGACCCTGCTGTAAATGCGACTGCAGATTGGGACTATTATCTTCGCCTAGCGGCGCGATGTCATTTTGCTCTAGTACCTCAATATCAAGTTCTTTATCGCAAGTCATCTCAAGCGATGTCATCTAATATTGAGTTAATGGAAAAGAGTATCTTAACTGTCCTCAATCGCTCCTTTGCATCAGCTCCAGAGCACCTTCAATCTCTCAAAAATCTCAGCTTGGGAATCACTTATCAGTATTTAAGCGACTTGTATTTCTTAAATAATTTAACTAGTAAAGAGGATCTCAAACAAGCCAATCAAAAACTGATACAAGCAGTCAAGATATATCCAAAAATTTTATTGCAAACAACAACGCATCGCTTATTTATAAAAATAACGATCTTAAGACTACTTCCACCTCAATACTCGCAAAAATTAATTAAGTTTATTAGCAACCTAATTTCTTTAGTTTCTAATTCTAAAACTAAATAATATTTCGGTAATCCTTGTTCTGTACGATCGAGGCAAAATTTTGTCTCGCGATCGCCGCACGGATTCAGTTTAATTTAATGTTATAGCCGTAGACAGATCTCTTAGGACAGGGGGTGTGGGGGCTGCGCCCCCACGCAGGGGTGGAACCCCTGCACCCCGTCCTAAGGCTATTGGCTATAGCTATAGAACGCTTGAAATTTTGCTCATGGAACTGCATCAAATCGAAACCGACCTGCAACAACAGGATTTTCAATATCGCCTCAAAGCGATCGCGGCACTCAAAGATTATCCGTCCGAGGTAGCTATACCACTGCTGAGCCAGCATACCCAGGATCCAGAATTTCTGGTACGCACTTTTGTGGCAAGGGAATTGGGCAATCATCGCACGCAGGAATCTTTTGCGGCCTTGCTACAGATCGTGAAATTGGATAGTACGCCCAACGTGAGGGCGGAAGCAGCTAACTCGATTTCCATGTTTGGCAAAATCTCTGCGTCGCATTTAGTGCAGATATTTACCACTGACGATCACTGGCTGGTGCGGCGCAGTATTATGACGGCACTTATGGATTTGGAGTGCCACGCCGAGTTGTTTGAGATCTGCATGCTGGCTTTAATTGGAGAAGACGAGCCATTGCGAGAAGCTGCTGTCAATGCCCTGGGGAGTCTTGCCAACTCGCCTCAACATACGGCTAGCTTATCTAAACTTTTGAGTTTTAAGGATGCTGAGTCACCGCGCCTGCGCGTACAGGCGGCCTATGCCCTTAAGCACTTTGACGAGCCTGAAGCCAAAGCTGCCATGCTGCAACTACGGCAAGACTCAGATCTCAGAGTTGTGGGAGCCGCTATGGAAGATTTACTGCCCTAGCATTTTCTAAGCTCGCCCGCGTGGTGCGTCGCGTGAATGAGTTCCAGGTGTCTAATTCTTGACTGGAGTGACCTAGCAGTTGCGATCGCTGTGCTGCGGTCAGCCCCTGTACGTGGGAAAAATCTGCACCAGCAATACTTTCAAAGCGATCGAACTCAACATCAGTTAAGTCCGCTGCGCGCAGATCGGCACCTGCCAAATTTACCCCATTCAAACGAGCTTTCCGCAAGGATGCGCCTGTTAAATAAGCCCTGCGCAGATCGGCACTACTGAGCCGCACGCCCTGTAAGTTAGCTCCGGTGAGATCTGCTCCGCCCAGGTAAGCTCCAAGCAAATTGGCACCTCGTAAATCGACATAGCGCAGGTTTGCCGTATTCAGGTCGGCACCGTTGAGATTAGCGCCAGGGCCGATCGCTCCCACCGATTTGTAAGCAAATCCTTCTGGCCAAATTGTGCGATCGTCGAAGAGCGCCCTCTGAAGTTTGGCATCTGTTAAATTGGCTCCATGCAGGTTCAGCCCGCGCAGGTCAGCTCGGTATAAGCAGGCTGACTCCAAATTAGCCCCATCCAGGTTAGCATCGCTTAAATTCGCCCCTCGCAAGTCAGCGTTTTGTAAACTTGCACGACTGCAGTTCGTATCGCTCAAATTTGCACCTATTAACTGAGCGTGGCTGAGGTTGACATTCTGCAAATCCAATTTGTGCAGGTCAAATTTATACCAATCCCGACTAAGGGCAATTCCTGATTTAAGGGCATCTAAAACTTCTGGTAATGGCTGCTTCATTGCTGGCGCGACAGTAAGATTTTGGAGTTTGTTGAGATTTTGTTGACAATTCGTAACAAATAACGATCCAACGACATAGTATAAAAAAGTACAGTAAAGCAAAGAGTTCCGTACAGGCTTGTCTGTTACTTTGGTTGTCTTTGCGGTTGTGCAGGGATTGCACAAAACTTAAACAAATTTTTTTTGACCTTAAATCCTAATCAAAACAACAATATAGGAGATTGAGTTTATGTTAGACGCATTTGCAAAGGTGGTCTCTCAAGCTGACGCACGGGGCCAATACCTAAGCGGCGACCAAATTGATGCCCTTAGCGCAATGGTAGCTGATGGCAACAAGCGTATTGATATCGTCAACCGCATTACGAGCAACTCTTCTACAATCGTGGCAAATGCTGCACGCTCTTTGTTTGCAGAGCAGCCCCAATTGACCGCTCCTGGTGGCAATGCCTACACCAGCCGTCGGATGGCCGCCTGCTTGCGCGACATGGAAATCGTCCTGCGCTACATCACCTATGCCATCTTCTCAGGTGACTCCAGCGCGCTAGACGATCGCTGCTTGAATGGACTGCGCGAAACCTATCTGGCTTTGGGTACACCAGGTGCTTCCGTTGCAGTAGGTATCGGCAAGATGAAGGATGCCGCGATCGCGATTGCTAACGATCCGAATGGTATAACCCGTGGTGACTGCTCCAGCTTAATTTCAGAATTGGGTGGCTACTTTGACAGAGCTGCCGCTGCAGTTGGCTAATCGCTACATCGAAGTAATTGACTCAACTTTACAAAACTATTAAAGAGGTAAATTTACCAGTATGAAAACTCCTTTAACCGAAGCAGTCGCCGCCGCCGATTCTCAAGGACGCTTCCTCAGCTCTACCGAGCTGCAAGTAGCATTCGGTCGTTTCCGTCAAGCATCATCCGGCTTGCAAGCAGCTAAGTCATTAAGCGCCAATGCTTCTAGTCTGGCTAACGCAGCAGCTAATGCCGTATACCAAAAGTTCCCCTACACCACTACCATGAGTGGCCCTAACTATGCCTCTACGCCAACCGGCAAAGACAAGTGCGTCAGAGACATCGGCTACTACCTGCGCATGGTGACCTACTGCCTAATCGTAGGCGGCACCGGTCCATTGGATGACTATCTATTGAGCGGAATTGCTGAAATCAATCGCACGTTCGATTTGTCTCCCAGCTGGTTTGTTGAAGCCTTGAAGCACATCAAAGCCAATCATGGTTTGAGTGGCGACGGAGCAGCAGAAGCCAACTCCTACATCGACTACGCCATCAACGCTCTCAGCTAGTCAAGTAACATCTTGAATCTCCTCAAAGGGAGTGGCGATCGCCACTCCCTTTGCATATTGGAGGATTAGCGGAATTTTTTTAACTCATCGATCAGGCGATCGAAATAAGGGGCGATCGCGGCTTGCCGATCTGGTTCTACGTGCTTGAGACTGGCAGCTTTAACTCCTTCCAGTCCTACTACCATTGCATCTAAAGGAACATGCAACTCTTGATAGAGCAGTTGCATGTAGTGCAAACCTTCAGCGCTGGTGTAGTCGGTATGCTGTCCCACAATACCGTAGGTAATACAACGCAGAAAGTGCCAGAAATCCCGCCAGCAGGCTTCGGCTCGTGCGGGCGGATGCAAACCGCCACCAGGCTCTGTAATTGCGGGAAATTTTGCCAGCACTTCGGATCTGGCTGCATCGACAATGTCGGTGGCGCGATCGCGCAGCATCGTCGCTACGGGTATCAAAGCCGTGGATGCTGGGGCGAGTGCCTGAATCTGCTGCAAATCTCCATCGCTAAGGTAGCGCCCCCCATCGTCGGCTGCTTGCAATAGCGCGATCGATGCAGAGGGATGCGTATTTTGCCAGGTAGAAAAACTGACAATTCGAGCTTTTTGAATTAAATCTCTAACTTTTGCGCTCAATTCCATATTTCTTACTGCTGGGGAGTTTTAATCGCTAAGGGTCGAATTCCCCGCCCCTTGGGGCGTGATAAAATTGTTGTGGTTCGCAGCCCACCGATTGAGAGTGAAAGTCAGGCATTGCCGGAACCTCCAAAGTTCGGGAATTGTATTGTACCCAGGGACTCTGGGGAAGGGAAACAGTCTGTCAAGTCGGTCTGTCGGGGAGTACGTCATGAGGCGGCTCTAGATCAGTGGCGTTGGGCAGAAATGTCTAATCGTGAGGTTAGGATGCCCCGTCCGCTTGCAGCGGGGAGGATGTCACTCGTCATCGCCTTCTGCCAGGCGGCGTTCTAGTTTAGAGATCGCCAGTTTAGCCAGGAGGCGAATGGGTTCTTCTTCGTCATCGAGAGCGGCTCGCAGTGGTTCTAGTGCGGTTGTATCGCCTACCTTGCCCAATGAACTGACGGCAGCTTTACGCACGTCCACATCGCTATCTCGCAGCGCCAAAATCAGATGCGGTATGGCGGGAGGGTAGTTGACCTGTCCCAGCGTGGCGGCGGCTTCATTGCGAATCGCAACGGCGGCATCGGTGAGGGCGGCGATCAAGATGTTGCAGGCTCGCTCGTCCGAGTTGGTTTGAGCTACCTGAGCGATCGCGGCGATCGCGGCGCAACGAACGTCCACAGAGTCAGAGCCCATAGCTTTGTACAGGTGTTCGGCAGCTTCGGCACCAATGAACGCTAATGCCCACGCCGCATGACCTTTAGTGCTTTCGGCATATTCCGGTGATGCCAGGATATCGAGCAGGGCTGGTACGGCGGTCTCGCCCGTCCTGGCAAGCGCACCAGCCGCCGATCCATTCACCACAGTATCCTCATCGTGCAAGAAGGCATCTAATAAAGCTGGCACGGCTCTGGGGTCGGCAATAATCGTTAATGTCTTGGTAGCAGCGCGACGCAGGACTACGTTTGATTTATCTGCTAAGGCTTCTAGCAGTATTGGGGTTGCTACTTCCCCAATTTCACCTAAGGTCTCGGCAAATCGGAGTCTGACCAGTCCTCGCGCATCGCCCAACCCCTCAAACACCATGCGTCGCATTAGTTGCCGATCGTTGGGGTCAAAGGTTTCGAGCGTGATGCGATCGGTTACCATTGCCATCAGTGCATCCGTCTCGGCTTGAGCCGCCAGCAGGCGATCGTCGCTAGACGTAGTTGAGTCAGTCATATAGCACTCCTATCTGAGTTGTAAAATTTCTTCGCCGATCGCTGACCGCTAACTTGCACGAATCATTTCGGATTGCTATAGCAGGAAAGACAGTTTAATTCTTGGCGGTTACGGCAGCATAGCGATCGCGCAGTTCTTGCAACGCCGCATCAATTTTTTGGAGGTCGGGGTCGAGGTTAGCCATCATCTTAGCCTTTAGAATCTTGGCTTTTTGTGCCATGGTCGTCGTGTCATTTACCAGCCGCTCGCGATATTGCTCTAGCTCCGCAATCACCTCCGCTAATTCTTCGGGAGTGTCTTGGGGTGGCGAGTTAAGTTCTGAGTTGTCGGACATATGAGATTCCTAAAATTCTGTAATTTCTTTGTGCAAAAGCTCGTACCAAAAAAATATTTGCAGATCGACTGATATCTATAGCCAACAGGCTTAGGTCGGGGTGCAGGGGTAAAACCCCTGCGTGGGGGCGCAGCCCCCACACTCGCTGTCCTAACAGATCTGTCGGCTATACAATCGCAAAACGCCACATCCTCTCATCGCCGCCTTTGAGGACGGCGTGGGGCTGTCGGCGCTTAGCTCAAATCCGAGCTATTAATAGCTCGGATTTGAGGTTTAAACTGCTGAAATCACCCTCACAAGCTTTATCTACGAGGAAGAGAAGCCTGGATATTAATATTCAAAGCAGAGATGCGTTGAGGTGCATTACCTCTAGCACCAATACTGCGAGCCATGTTGAGGAACTCGGCAGGATCGCCAACTCTCATGTTAGCTGCGGAGTACCTGCGTGCGTTAGCTTGCCAAGCAACTTGAGGGAAGCCCAGCTTAGCGCGATAGTACTCGTTGTAGCGCGGCGAGAGAATATTAAACGGGATTTCGCCAGCTTCGCGACCGGGTAGAACGCGCCGCCGTTGATAAGGCACGGTACTGTAACCAAATGCTTCGAGGTATTCGTCGCTGTTGAGTAGCTCGTCAATAAAGCCTTGAATGCCCTTCGTCGCCACTACAATCGACCAGGCAATTTTTTCTCGATCGCTATAGACATCGCGACCGAGAACCCGTTGTACGGTCTGTTCGACAAAGCGATAGTTGCTGTTGAGGTCGTAGAAACTGCGTCTGTAAGTATCAGAAAGTAAAAGACCTCGAATGAAGTCGCGTACCGTAATTTGACCGCTACGCAATTGAGATTCCAAAAATACTTCGCGATCGCGTGCAAACGCATGGAAAAAAATCTGACGATAAGCTGCTTCGATCAGATCGGTCATGTCAGTTCCTGACAACAAGTTATCAGTGGAAAAGATCCTGGGGCGATCGTCGCCAGGAATTTCGTAGCCAGTTACGCGATGATTGCGGCTAGATGGGGCATATTGTAAAAGAGGAATAGCCATGCCTAGAGAAACTCCCTTTTCTTAAGAAATCTTACAAAATATCCTTAATCATAGTAGGCAATGGATGCATCATTCGGATTAGTCTAATAAAAAATTACACAACTTAAAGAAACCAGGCGCACAAATATTAAGGATTGTTACTTAGTTTTCCAAAAGTGGGACGACCGTCCCCGTCATCTTCTATGTTCAAAAACAGCTTGAGCGAGGGTAATTAATTCCCAAGCACAGCCAATATTTAGAGAATAAAAAGTTTAAGAAGAATAAGGAGAGCTCGATGCTTGATGCTTTTTCTAGAGCTGTAGTCGCAGCCGATGCCAGCACGTCACCCGTAAGCGATATCAACGCGCTCAAGGCCTTCGTGGCATCCGGCAACCGTCGTCTGGATGCTGTCAACGCGATCGCCAGCAATGCTAGCTGCATGGTTTCTGATGCCGTCGCCGGTATGATTTGCGAAAACCAGGGCTTGATCCAAGCCGGTGGCAACTGCTATCCCAACCGCCGCATGGCCGCTTGCTTGAGAGATGCCGAAATCATCCTGCGCTATGTTACCTACGCTCTGCTAGCTGGAGATTCATCCGTATTAGACGATCGCTGCTTGAACGGTTTGAAAGAGACCTATGCCGCCTTGGGCGTACCGACGACCTCAACCGTGCGTGCCGTGCAAATCATGAAGGCACAAGCAGCAGCACACATTCAAGACACGCCAAGCGAAGCCAGAGCCGGAGCGAAGCTGCGCAAGATGGGTTCGCCAGTAGTAGAAGACAGATGTGCCAGCTTGGTAGCAGAAGCATCGAGCTACTTCGACCGCGTGATCGCAGCGCTGAGCTAGCGCGTGCTGCAGTCTTCAGACACGATTGTCAAGATTGAGAACTTTTAAATTAAACCATTCCAAACAGATCGTAAAAGACGTTCTAAGAAAATCCCATCGGAGAAAGAAGCATGAAATCAGTAGTAACAACGGTAATTTCGGCAGCAGATGCGGCTGGCCGTTTCCCCAGCAGCTCTGATCTGGAATCAGTGCAAGGTAGCATCCAACGCGCCGCCGCCCGTTTAGAAGCAGCAGAGAAGCTTGCCAACAACATCGACAACGTGGCTAGAGAAGCTTATGATGCTTGCATCAAGAAGTATCCCTACCTGAACAACGCTGGCGAAGCCAACTCCACCGACACGTACAAGGCGAAGTGCGCGCGCGACATCAAGCACTACCTGCGCTTGATCCAGTACAGCCTGGTTGTGGGCGGCACTGGCCCTCTTGACGAGTGGGGCATTGCAGGGCAGCGCGAAGTCTATCGTGCCTTGGGCTTGCCTACGGCTCCGTATGTAGAAGCGCTATCATTTGCCCGCAATCGCGGCTGCTCGCCTCGGGATATGTCAGCACAGGCATTGGTGGAATACAACGCGCTGTTGGACTATGCGATTAACTCGCTGTCGTAGAGCGTATCAGTAACACAGTAATTAGTGGCTGAATAAAATCCGTTCTCAATAGGGATTCTAGGTTGTTGCTTTGCCTGAGATAGGTTAAGTACATTTCTAGAGTCCCTTTGTTTGTGGGCTAGTTTGTGGGACCATTTGTTTCAAACTATGGATAAGCGCTTTTTCAATTTCTTCAATCTCACTGAGGATGAAGCGATCGCAATCTTAGATACACCGCCAGATCGAGTGAGCGAAGATGATTCTCGATACATTGCAGCTTCCCATCTGGTGAATTTCCCGACCGAGAAGTCGATCGCAGCTTTAATGCGAGCGATACAACAAACTGACCCAGCCCTCGATAATCGCATTGTGCGCCGCAAGGCGGTGGAAACTCTAGGTCGGCTAGAAGCAAAGCAGGCTCTCCCCTTAATTCGCAGTTGTTTGGCCGAAGAGGACTGCTACACGGTGGAAAATGCGGTGTGGGCGATCGGGGAAATTGGCACGCAGGATGGGGATTTACTAGAAGAAGTCGCCCAGTTGCTCGATAAACCCGGCCAAACCTACCGCGTCATCATCCATACCTTAACTAAACTGGATTACCAGCCAGCGCTAGATCGGATTCGGCGATTTGTCGATAGCACGGATGGGCCGATCGCTAGTGCGGCGATCGCGGCGGTCTGTCGATTTGCCCGAGACTACAGCCAGATGGATAAAGTGGTGGCAATGTTGCAACACCGCGAGGTGTTTACGCGACGGCTATCGATCCAGGATTTGATCGATGCGAAATATTATCGAGCGATTCCGGCAATCGCCCGCTGTCCCGTATCGCTGGTATTTCGATTGCGAGGAATTCGACTGCTGGCAGAATCAGGTATTCCATCTGGAGAACTGAGCTTTGCTGAAGTGCAACCGTATTTAGAGCAGTCATTGCGCGATCGTCCCGAGGATCTGGATTTAGTACATGCCTACGATCTACCGCCGGATCTGCCATTTCTCATGAGGGAACTGTACGAGACCGACTTTGGGCGCTGCTATTTGGCAACCAAAACCATCCTGGAATACTATGCTGATGAGGCTCCAGCCGCCCTATTTGATACCTATGCAGCGGAAGCATGCAACGACTATGGCGCGCATTTTCACGTAGTGAAACTATTCGGCTGGCTCAAACATGCCCCCGCTTACGACCTCCTGATCGAAGCTCTACACAATCCGCAGCCCCAGTATCAAAAATCCCGCGCTGCCGCTGCGATCGCCCTGGCAGAGATCGGCGATGAGCGTGCGATTCCTCAGATTAAAGCTTGTTTGGATACCAGAATCTGGGATTTGCAATATGCGGCACTATTAGCATTAGAGAAATTGGGCGATACGAGCGATCGCGATCGCATAGCAGAGGATAGCGATTGGCTTGTACGAGAAAAGATAAAGGCGATTAAATCGTAATCTAATACATCAAAGATAGAACTCTATGTCTCAAAACGAACTATTTCAACAACTCAAGCATCCCAACCCTTACATGCGGGAACGGGCGATGGTGGAAATTGCGGAAAATCGCGACGACACGACTATTCCCAATTTGATGAGCGTTTTGGGCGACGAAGATGTTGTCTATCGAAGAGCAGCCGTAAAAGCCCTGGGCGTAATTGGTGCAGATACCGTACCGCCCTTAGTGGATGCCTTGCTCAACAGCGATAATGTCACGGTGCGCGGTAGTGCGGCGAAGGCATTGGCACAGGTGGCGCTCAACTATCCCGAAGGTCCGTTTCCCGCTGTGGGAATGCAGGGCTTAAAAACCGCTCTCGATGACCTGAACCCCGTCGTGCATATCGCCGCCGTGATGGCATTGGGCGAGATTGGCGAACCTGCGCTCGATATATTGCTCGATTCACTCCAAACCACTGATAATGTAGCATTAGCCGTATCGATCGCCAACGCTCTGGCCTCTATTGGCGGCGATCGCGCCGCTGCAACCCTCACCGGATTGATCGACGACGAATCTGCCGATCCCTACGTACGAGAAACGGCAGTTAGCGCTCTATCGCGATTGGAACAGGTGAATAGTATGAAACAAAGGTAGATCGCGATGCAGTCGATGCAAACATCATTACGAGAACAGCAGTATCCTTTAGTTCGCCAACTAGCGAACTGCATTGAAGCGGTTTGGCAAGAATATTTGGATTTGTCTCCCTACCAGGTACCAGAAGATTTAGGTTACGTGGAAGGCTCTCTTGAAGGGGAAAGGCTCGCAATTGAAAATCATTGCTACCAAACGCCCCAATTTCGCAAATTGCACCTGGAACTGGCTCAGATCGGGAAATCGCTCGATATCCTCCACTGCGTCATGTTTCCGAATCCCGACTACGCCCTGCCAATTTTTGGGACGGATCTGGTGGGAGGGCGCAGCGGTATCAGTGCCGCAGTTGTCGATCTGTCACCCATCAATCGAGATCGATCGCTGCCCAGCCAATATCAAGCATATTTGCAGGATTTACCCATGCCAGAGTTTTCGCATCCTCGCGCTTTGCCGGAATGGGGCGATATCTTTTCGGAATTCTGCCTGTTTGTGCGCCCAGCCAGTCCGGCAGAAGAAAATGCATTTCTCGATCGCGTCAAGGAATTTTTAACCCTGCATTGTCAAATTGCCAGTACAGCTACACCTTTAACTTCGCAGGTGGAAATTGACAGAGTTTTAGCAGGGCAAGAATACTACTGCACGAAGCAACAACAGAACGACAAAACCCGCCGAGTGTTGGAAAAGTCCTTTGGCTCGGAATGGACGGAACGTTACATGACTACCATGCTGTTCGACCGAGCAGATCGCTTCATTACGCCCGAACTATAAGTTGTCCAAATTATTTCTCTAAATTATTTCTCTGTTAAACACTGAATGCACGCTACCTTCCCCACAACTATGATGGACTTCTTTCGCAAGAGTGAGGGGGTCTGGTTTACGCAGCGATCGGTTCACCACTTCGACTCTGCGGGGGACGAGTCGGGCGAATCTAACCTGTTTGTATCTGTGGTGGCGAAAGACGATCCGCGCACAAAAGCAGTGTGCGAGCAACAGGGCATCGACCCAGCCAGGGCAATGGGGGGCGCAAGTTTTATGTGGCAAGCTAACGAAGATACGGAAACGCCCAACCCCGACAATGCAGCGGTATTGATCGATTTGCCCGATGACGAGACGGGGCGATCGGGAAAGCTACTGCGCGATCGGGGTTATGTCGAAAAAATTCCAGTGGTGAGCCGCTATTGGTTTGGGCAAGACGGCATTCTAACCATCGATACGGAATATGACAAAAACCAGGGTCAGGAGCGGTGCTGGTTTATTACCGATGATTTTCGCGTGCGGGTCAGCACCGTACGCATGATGAATGGGGTGTACCTCATGACCTATTGTTCGGAGCGGCGCTGCATCTCCGAGTCGATGCTTGCACAAATGCTGAAAAATAACTTAGCACGTGCAGAAGGCTAGCACTAACATTAAGGATTGTTGCTTACTTTTTTATATTCGTTACATCTGGCTGGGAATTTCCTATTCTCAAGGTCTAGAGGATGGGAATTTCCATATCCGTTATAAAAAATAATTTATGTATAAGCCGTTTCTCGAGCATCTGGAACAATCGCTATTCCAAAAATTTGATTTACAGACCTGTCCAATTCCGGCAGGATTAGAGCACCAGGTGAGCGATCGCGGCAAGAATCCCGCAACTATTCGCAGTTGGCACTACCGCTGTCCCGAACTGCGGAAAATTCGCTACACCTACATTGATGCGGGTGCCAGTGCCCAGATCTTTAATAGCGTCATTTATCCCAGCCATCACTATGAATTGCCTCTACTGGGCATAGATTTTCTTTCGTTCGGACAGGTCAAAAACCTGATCGTGATGGACTTTCAGCCATTATTCCAAGACGAATCCTACCTAAACAAATACATTCGCCCCCTCAAGGAATTGCACGATAAATATCCAGACCTGGCTCAGGACTTGGAAATGAAGTTTTACGATGCCAACCAGTACTTCTCCAAATATTTGTTATTTGCCAAAACCGACTCGGAAACCGTGAAAACGCGAGTATTCGATGCCTTTAAGGATTATCTCACTCTCTACTGGCGCATGTTGGATACCGCCACTCCATCTAGCGATCCAGAGGACGTGCGACGGATTGTCAAAGCCCAAAAGAATTACGATCAGTACAGTGCCGATCGCGACCCCGCCTCGGGTTTATTCAGCAGCTACTTTGGACATGCATGGGCAGAGCGCTTTTTATACGAATTTCTATTTTCCGATGCCGTACCGCTAGCCACTGGAAAAGCGATGAGGTAAGCCCAGGTTAATCCCTATGACTTTATATCAACCTTTTTTAGACTATGCGATCGCCCGCTTGCACGAACGCCTGGACTTGCAACCTTACCCAATTCCGGCAGGCTTTGAGTCTAAATCGGCGATCGTGGGTAAAGGCAAGAATCAGTCAGAGGTCTTGACGACTAGCCATGCCTACCAGTCTGCCAAACTGCGGCAAATTCGCGCTGCCCACGTGCAGGGTGGCGATGCCCTCCAGGTGTTAAATTTCGTCATTTTTCCACACCTCAACTACGACCTGCCTTTTTTTGGGGCGGATTTAGTCACGCTGCCAGGAGGACACCTGATTGCTCTGGACATGCAGCCCCTGTTCCGCGACGATCCGGTTTACCAGGCAAAATATACTCAGCCCATTCTGCCCATTTTTGAGTCATATCAGCAGCATCTCCCCTGGGGTGGTGATTTCCCAGAAGAGGCTCGTCCCTTCTTCTCTCCCGCATTTCTCTGGACTCGTCCCAAGGAAAATGAAGCAGTTGAGACTCGCGTATTTGCCGCATTTAAAGATTATCTCAATGCCTATCTAGATTTTGTGGATGCTGCTACTCCCGTCACAGCCTCTCAGTCATTAGCAGAGATCGAGCAAGCACAGTTGCGCTACCTCCGTTATCGCGCTGAGAAAGATCCGGCACGGGGCATGTTTACCCGCTTCTACGGCTCTGAATGGACTGAAGAATACATTCACGGCTTTTTATTCGATCTCGAAAGACAGCTAGAAACGGCTCGATAATCGAGATCGCTCCCCCCCACAAGCTTCCTGCACGGATTTTGCACACTTGATGAGCCAAACTGGTAATTAGTCCCTTACCCTGAATGGCATGGCCATGAATCATTCCACACAAACTTCACTGCGATCGCAGCAGCACCCACTCATTCACAAACTAGCTGACTGCATTGAAGGGATTTGGCAGGAGTACCTGGATCTGTCTCCCTATCAGGTGCCAGAGGATCTGGGCTATATCGAAGGCGCGTTGGAAGGGGAACGCCTCACCATTGAAAATCGCTGCTATCAAACACCCCAATTTCGCAAGCTCCACCTGGAACTGGCACAAGTCGGCACTGCGCTCGATATTCTGCACTGCGTCATGTTCCCCAATCCCGCCTATGCCATCCCAATTTTTGGCGCGGATCTGGTGGGAGGACGCGGTGGTATTAGCGCCGCGATCGCCGACCTATCGCCTGCCAACCGAGAGCGATCGCTGCCGAAAAAATATTGGGACGCTTTAGCCGATCTGCCGTTGCCGGATTTCTCGCAGACGCGCGATTTGCCAGAATGGGGCGATATCTTTTCAGAATTTTGCGTGTTCGTGCGCCCCAGCAATGCCGAAGAAGAAAATGCCTTCGTCCAGCGCGTGCGGGAATTTCTCACCGTCCATTGCCAGATTGCCACCAGCACAGAGCCTCTAACCTCACATCTGGAGATTGCCAATGTGATGGCAGGGCATCAATATTACTGCACTAAACAGCAGCAAAACGATAAAACTCGGCGAGTTCTGGAAAAATCCTTTGGGCCAGAATGGACAGAACGCTACATGACTACCATGCTGTTCGATTATGTCGCTGCGTGAAGCTCACCAGTGTAGAATCTTGGTAATTTGCTCGGGTAGCTCTAATGCATTAAATGGCTTAGTAATCACGCCACTAACGCCTAAGTCTTGAAATTGCCGCTTCTCGGATGTCTGAGCCTTAGCCGTGAGAAAGATCACGGGAATTTGCTCTGTGACCGGGTCGGATTGCAATATCTTAAACGTAGCAATGCCATCCATATCAGGCATCATCACATCCAACAAAATCACATCAGGTCGTTCAGTTTGAGCAGTTTGAATACCCTGAGGTCCAGAACTAGCTACCAGTACATCCCAGCCTGCTGCCATGCGAATGCCAAATTGCACGACTGTTTGAATGCTTTCTTCGTCGTCAATAATTAAAACTCGCTTGCTAGACATGCAAATATGCCTCTTAATGGGTCAACCTGGCAACGTAAACGAGAAAGTACTGCCTTTGCCAAGAGTACTTTCTGCCCAGATTTTACCCTCATGTTGCTCGATAATTTTGCGACAGATCGCAAGCCCTAGCCCAGTTCCGCCTTTCTTGCGCGAATCGGACGAGTCAACCTGATAGAACCGTTCAAAAATGCTTTCGAGTTTATCGGCAGGAATACCCTGTCCCCGATCGCGAACGCGGAATAAAACTTCTGAAGATGACAGCGACTCCACCGTCAACCAGACCTTACCGCTAGGCAATGAAAACTTGATCGCATTACTGATGAGATTTGTGAGTGCTTGCACGATATAGTCGGGATCTACACAAATCTCAATTGATTCGGGCTGTGCGATCAGAGTTATGCCGTGCTGCTGTGCCATAGGCTGCATTGCTTCAGTTGCCTGAATGATTAAATCTGCGGCGCTACAGATTTGCTTTTCC
>NZ_KB235913.1:0-3758 GCF_000332175.1 Pseudanabaena sp. PCC 6802
GATAAATCGCTGCTATCCCCAACTGACGCATCAACCGTTGTACCCGTTTGCGATTCACCTCATGACCTTGTTGGCGCAGCACTACGGTCATGCGACGACTACCATAAAATGGTGTTTCTAAGTATTGCTGGTCAATCAGCTTTAACAATCTCAACTCTTCCTCTGTGGGTGCTTGCGGTTGATAGTAGAAGCTGGAACGAGCAATCCCTAGCAATTGGCATTGCCGCACCATACTCAGTTCACAATGGTCAGACACTACCAGGGCTTTGCGTTCTTCAACCCCAACTGTGCTGACCTGTTGGCTAAAAAATCCCGTTCTACCTTCAACTGTCCGATCTGACGATATAACTCGTCAATCTCGGCTTGTTGGCTCTCATCAGCTTTATGCGCCCCACTACTTTTCTCAAACAGGCTAATGGCTTCATCCAGCAACTGTCGTTTCCAGTTGTTAATCAGCGTTGCATGAACTTCATACTGACTTACCAATTCCGAGATGGTCTTCTCGCCCCGAATCGCTTCCAGGGCAACTTTCGCTTTGAATTGCGGATTGTACTGCTTGCGTTTGTTACTCATGAACTACTCCTATCATTATTTTGTGTGGTTCAGAGCTTAACCCCCTGTCCAGTTTTTGGGGTCCACCTCAGCGATCGCTTCGGCTTGCTGTTTAGCTAAACGTTCTTGTAATTTTTCTTGACGTTCTTGGTTGGCGATCGCCTCAGCTTGTTGTTTAGCTAAATTTGCTTGGTTGGCGATCGCTTCGGCCTCTTGTTTAGCTAATTCCGCTTGCTCTTTAGCTAATTTTTCTTGCAGGGCGATCGCTTTTGTTGTGATTGCCTGAGCGATCGCTTTGATGATTGATTTTTTGGGTGGCGTTCTCATTGAATATTTGCAGAGCGATCGGCGTTTTATGAGCTAAATATTTTTGGAATAGCGATAGCATCAGCTTGTAAGCAAGCTTGTTTTTTGGTGATCGCTCATATCAAATTTCATCGGGATTTATGCCCAAAGACCTCAAGTAAGCAGCAAGTCTCTCTTTTTCTTGACGTTCTCGATCGGCGATCGCTTCGGCCTGTTCTTTAGCCAGACGTTCTTGGATTTTTTCTTGTCTTTCTGCAAGAGCGATCGCTTCGGCTTCTTGTTTAGCTAATTCCGCTTGCTCTTTGGCTATTTTTTCCTGGTTAGCGATTTTATGCTCTGGAATGGCGATCGCCTGTACTCCGTTACTCAGAGATTTAATCTCTAATCTTTATTTGAGATAGTAGTTTGTCTAGGTGTTGCCCACTGTTGTGCTTTCTCTAAAATTACCGTCATATTTCTACTGATTTCTTTCATGTTGCGATCGGCAACTTGACAGAGTTCTAAAATTTCTTGAAGCTCCTTTTCATCCAGTTGTTTTTGACTCATAACAGTTTCTCTATACGACTTCTTAAATTTCTCGCTTGCATTTTGAGTTCGAGAGTTCGCCCGAGGGTTGTCGCTAACTCTTGTCCAATTTCCTGCACTCTTTGCAGAGATAAATTGCTAATTGATAGATTCCTTGCAGTACTGCGCGCTTGAGCTTTAGTAGTTTCCACAAAGAAAATCGCGCTATTAAAGAAAGCAAATGCCTGAATCAACATAGCATTCTCTGGGAAAAGGTTTAGAAGAATCCTGACAGCATTTAACCCCTGTGTTGTATCCTCCTCAATTTCTTCTAGTTCGTTAATTAGACGTTCGATAAGATCGAAAATTTCTGATTGACTTGACATGCTTAGTATTGTAGCGGATACTAAGCCACCTTAATAATTCTAGAACTTGGTGGAAGATGCTTGCGATCGCCTCATCTCTGAAATCGGGTAACCAGGGGATTTTCTCCCCCAGTCCCCACAGCACCCCGCGTGCGGCTCCGCACGGGGCGCTTCCCCAGAAAGGTTTAGATATTTAGGCTCAAAAGAACCGATATCCAAGGCTGGTTGTGCAATTAAGCGCCGACAATATGGCTCCCCCGGTCGGGTTCATCACCAAGTCGAGCTTTGCAACTCCTCCTTGCTTGCCAAGGTTCAGCCCTTCACCGTGTCTCACCCATTACGATGAGCGTTTGGCTACTATAGCATCTGCTGACTTCTGCCCAATCATGAGTAACGTTGCCGCAACTCACGCTGTCTCTTACTTTTCCCGTTAAGTATGATTTTGAGCAAGAAGCCAACCTTGACAAAGTTCACGTAAATTTGACCAGCCACGCCAGAGGACTTGAATGCCAATCGGAGATTTACGACGATGTTCAAGATATCCGCCAAGGTAAGCAATCGATTCGATAGCCCAGGCAACAGTTAAAACAGTCGGAGGATTAGGGAATCTAGCTTTTAAGACCTGAATTTGCACAGGACTAAGAATCTCAACCGCAGGAGCGTCAGGCTGATTGCGATGCAGATAAGTAACCTGTAAAAGTTCGACCGCACATACACTTAAAAAGCCTAATAAGGTCTTCATCCCTTCAGCCGCAAGCCGATAGCGCTCACACTGACAACCAGACTTAAAGATTTTATGAAAATCTTCCACCCGCCAACGGTAAGTATACCAACGCAGAATTTTCACTGCCGTTTCTAGATCTTCTAGGACTTCAGTCGTCAAAAGCATCCATTCTAAAGGGGTCTCGCCCTCTGGGCAATCGATTTCAGTTGCATAAACAGCATAAACTTGTAATGGGTCACGATTGTCGAAACGATAGGGAACTCGCAGTTGCACCTTAGAAAATCGTACCGCTAATTTTGCTATACGGGCTTTACGTTTACCAGTTTCTGGCACATTGATTTCCTGTTCAAATCGTACAGGTTGTGTTTCCAGTTTTTGCCATAAACGTTCGCTATTTGAGTCTAAGAACCCATTTAGGAAGTCGCAGTTGCCAGATTTCTTAGCATTTTGCGGATTAAAGCCAAGTAAATAAACGATTCAGACATTTGCTCATAAAATTCATAATCCTTGCTTAGTCTACGACAATTACCTAACCAAGCAAAGGTTCGCTCTACCACCCAACGCTTTGACTCCACTACAAAACCTTTCTGATTGTCTGCCCGTTTGCTAACTTCCCAAAGCCATCCGAAGTTGTCGTTGACCCATTGTGTGATTTCATCACCAGAGAATCCAGCATCAACCAGAATTTTCTCTAATCGTGGTAATGGAGATGTGAGATTCTGTAACAACTGCTTAGCTCCTGCTCTTTCACCGATGTTAGCTGCACACACCAACACCTTTACAACTAAGCCCAAGGTGTCAACCATAGCGAAGCGTTTTCTGCCCTTGATTTGCTTACCGCCATCAAAACCTCGACTGCCCGCACTTTCTGTTGTCTTCACACTCTGGCTATCGATACTCACCAAGCTTGGGGTCGCCTCTTTACTAACCTTTTCCCTAAATTGTTGGCTCAATTTGCGATTAATCTCCTCCAGTAGCCCAGTTCTTTCCCACCTTTGCCAGTAGAAATAGACCGTTGAGTAAGGCGGAAAGTCATGGGGTAGATTCTGCCATGTACAACCATTTTTGAGTATATAGAAAATGGCATTCAGTAACTCTCGCATATTTGTTTTGGGTGGCCTACCCCATTTTGATGGTTTGGGTAGCATGGGTGCGATAATTTCCCATTCTTGGTTGGATAAATCGGTATTATAGGATCGGCGCATCTCTTCAGGTTTATACTAGACTTCATCAGTATTTATACCTGCTTTTGGTGCGCCTTTTACTTCCTAAATGGCTTCTAACCAAGCAAAGGTTCGCTCGAGACT
>NZ_KB235913.1:3858-4923 GCF_000332175.1 Pseudanabaena sp. PCC 6802
TTCCTATCTTGGGGTTCTTTGGCAACTCAACCTCAACCTAATCTGCAAGAGGTCTATTATCTGTACGTTTTTCGGCAAGGGGCGACGGCATGATTTCAAGCTGTTCAAAGCTTCTGGCATCCATTTCCATCCTCAAACCGAGAGTTTGCAGGACAAGGGTTATCAAGGCATCCAGAAACTGCATCTCTACTGCCGCTTACCCCACAAGAAACCGAAAGGTGGTCAGCTTACGCCTGAGCAGAAAGCGTTCAACCGCCAACTTGCGCGCCAACGGGTTGGCATTGAGCATGTTAATCGCCGCTTGAAGATCTTCCGCATCTTATCTGGACGCTATCGCAATCGTCGTCACCGCTTTGGTTTGCGTTGCAATCTAATTGCTGGTCTCTACAATTTTGAACGCTCTCAAGGCTCCTCAGTTGGCTAATTTGCAAGAGGTCTAATGTGTAGCATTGTTACGATGATGACTACGAATGACTGGTTGTCGAGAGGGTTCTTTTATTGAGTTACGAACTTTCAGTAGAGTAATACAAGAGGATGGGGATAATTTGAACCTTATTAAAATTCGATGCTGGAAATGCTGAAAGTTCTGATTCGGCTTAATTTTGTTTGAAATTTATTTGTTTTCTTCATTTTTCGGTTGACAATCCACATGACTGGGCGTACACAAACGCCTATGGTGCCTCTCGCACCTACATCTACGACGCAGCAGGCAACCGCACGAGCACCAGCGATCGCATTTTAGTTTTCGGTCAGTCAGTGATCGCTTGTGAAGTTTTTTGGGTTAGCAGAGCGATCGCTTCGATGATTGATTTTTGGGGCGGCGATCGCCATCATGGAATATTTGCAGAGCGATCGCCGTTTCTGATAGGCTAAACTTTTGGGAGCATCTCAGTTTTGCAAGGCAAGGTTAAGAGAGCCATTAAGGTAAGCAGAACGGTGTTTGAGGACTTGTGGCACATTATCACGGTTCCATTGAGCGCCAGAGATTTTGATGCGTCTAGCGATTTGCTTAACAGCAGATTCCACTGCGCCAGAACCAATAGAGCAAATCTGCTCGGTTTGGAA
>NZ_KB235914.1:0-2365 GCF_000332175.1 Pseudanabaena sp. PCC 6802
TCCACTTTGATAGGCTGCCACTACTCGTGCGCGTAAATCCTCGGAGATGGTTATTCCTTTTGGCATTTTTCTCACGATCGTACCATGCTGTTCTCATCTGAAAACCGCTATACGATCCCCAAATGATTCAAGTCTTGTACTTGGATATTCAAGATGAAAGTCCTAACTCATCAAAAAATATCCTACCTCTATTTCCCTGCCTGCGAAATGTCGGCTTGAGCGTCATAGAGGCTAACAGTTCCCACCATTGCCTCTCGCTATCCCGTCTCACACAAGAGCATACAAGTGCCATCTAACCTGCATTATTCATGAGGTGAGGCAGGCTAAGTCTTTGGCGGCTTGTTCGTAGGATACATTCGCACTCAAGATCGGGCTACATCTTTCCACATACGGACTCACCTGGCTATAGGGGGCTACTTTGAGCTTCTGCGCTAGCTTTTGCGTGAGGTGGAGCTGTCCGATGCTGCTTTGCACTCGCCTGTGGCGTCCTGCTTCTGTGCCCGTAACTGTGCGGATAAAAAACTCCCTATTTCTGGGCTGACATGTTCGAGGATTTGCTGCCGCACAGCGATTTCGATCCCTTCCAAGCTGGTTAGTTGTTCCGATGGTGTATTCTGATAAAGGATGGCGGCAATAGCTTGAACGTGCGCTTGCATTTCTTTTTCCTGCTCTGGAGTCATGGTTGCTCTCCTTGGGGTTGGTTTCTCGTATTCCTATCTTCTGATTTCTTCCCCCTTTTGGCTACCCATCTATATTAAGCATTATTACTCAGTGCAAAGTTGAGATGCTCCCGATTAAAACTACCTTGCAATAGTGCTTAAAAGTATGGGCGAACTGGAAAAAGAACTTCTTAAAGATCGAGAGCATTCCACTGCAGAAGTGGCGAAGGAAACCCTTAGTCAACTGATTCAAAAAAGTCAACAAGTTGGAGATGTTTATTCAATTAGCTATGAATCAGCATTGGTTCTTATCCACGATCATTATCGCAAAAAAGTAGGGGGGATTCCCAGTTTAAGCTTTTTGATCGCTACTCGAATCGATCCAAAGGAATCTGTTGATTACACAACAGAAGATGCTTCTATTCTCCTGCTTAGAGTTATGGATGCAGCTCCTCTCCCTAATTCTTTTGAAGCCAATCGTGTTAGGGTGGAATCAGCACAAAGGGCAAGTGGAGAAGATACACACTGGGATAGTGAAGGATTGATGGATCCACACACTCACAATCTCCTCTCATTTGCTGGAGTCAAATGTAGGGTCATCGGTACATTCTTCCTTGATAAAGATCCAAATAATAACTCAGAAGATTCTCTAGTTCTGCGGTTTGGTAGCGATCTGTCAAATTACTATCCTAACCGAGGCTTAAAAGTATATAAACCAAATGATAGGGCATTATCGCTCATAGTGAACTATCGGGATCCAGAACGCAAGGATTTAAAAATAGATAAATCTGTTGTCATCGGCAATATTCGCTATGCTTCAACCAATCGTTCATTTCAGGGAGTTTCTAATGTTGAAGTAAACTTGCTTCCTGCTGACTTGCTGGGACAAAAAACAGCATTATTTGGCATGACGAGAACTGGTAAATCTAATACAACAAAAATTATTCTTCAATCTGCTTTTAATCTTCGTTTCGAAAGAACTTCATTGCGAATTGGTCAGATTGTCTTCGATCCAAATGGTGAGTATGCAAACGAGAATATCCAAGATGCCAACCAGAACAAGAATCCATCAGCAATAAAGAATGTTTGGAAATCTCATCCGAAAGGCAATGTTGATGATGTTGTGACCTATGGAATTCTGCCTCATCCAAATGATCCTGCCCGTAAGCTAATGCTCCTAAATTTCTTTGAGGAAAGTAACCTTCAGATTGGCAAAGAAATCATTGATGGTTCACTTGCGCTTGATGGCTCTAAATATATTCAGAACTTTCGACAGATTAAGTTTGACAAACCTGATTCGTCTGATAAATCTGCAATGACTCGTTATGATCGACGTATCTTGGCTTATAGAGCTTTACTTGCTAAGGCGGGCTTCCAAGTACCTACACAAATTGCCCCTAGGACTAATAGCTTGTTTAATTCTAAACTTCTAGATTCTATGGGATCCAGCGAGGAAAGTCCTAACTATCTCGCTGCTGCTGCAATCTTTAAGAAGCAGACAGTAACATGGCAAGAACTTGCCAACGCTTTCGAGTACCTTCGAGAGTTCATGAATACTAACTGGAGTTTAGACTAAAAGGCAACAAGAAGCATCTCGCTAGATAGAAACTAGCGAGAGAGAGGATAAAAGGGAAGAAGTTGAGCTAAGCAGTTGCAGCGGAAGCTTTTTTGAGGGGCTTGGCATAGCGTTTTTTGACAGTAGGATA
>NZ_KB235914.1:2465-62465 GCF_000332175.1 Pseudanabaena sp. PCC 6802
CGACCAGAATGAGTGTAAAGGGATGGTCTGCGGCTTGCTTTAAGTGCAGGTTTGGCCATCGACGAATTTGCAATCGTCCCAGTTTAGGCTCTGCAATTGTGATGTCTGCTTGGGGAATAGACCAAGTGTCAGAGTCTTTGAGGCTAAATTTCTCTCCATGCTTATGGGGTCGCCCATGCCCCTCGTAATCCTTTGGGGCATGATACAGAACCCGGTTGGGCGTAGCCTGAGCAGCTTGATACACGGGATGTCTGCTGTTTGCTGCAAAAATGGTGCGCACCCATACTCGCCATCCCCCAGGAAAAGCACAGTCCCAGGAATTTCCGCACAAACCAAGCGTAACTGACTAGCGGCTTTCTGAATCGGGTTCTCGAAACTGGTGATCCGCTCATGCCGCAACGGTAAGGCAAAACTCCCTTCTGACTCTGGAATCCAGGCAATTGTGCTGTATCCTTGCCCCACCGTAACAGGTTTGCTTCCTACTCCCGGTTGAGGTTGATGTTCGTAGGTGCGTTCTTGTAATGTCACCGCATAGGGACGCGACCAGGCTGTATGGTCGCCCGCCAATATCGTCACCTCTGCTGCCGGCATTTGCTGTATGTATTGCTTCATCAAGTCTTCACGTGGAGGATGACTATCTTGCAGTGCTTCATAGATACTCGACCACTCCCTCCGAAATAATGGGCTTAACGAAAGTTCCACAAACGATGAAACACTCCGACTCGTCAGTACCGCATCCATCAAGTCGAACAGCGCATCTCTCCCGTTCCCTATAATTTCGTACGTGTACTTGCGAAATTGCTCAAGTTTATCCAAACTAATCATGATGAAGCTGTTGATTTTATAGTCTTTTCAGCTTCCATCATCAAGCGGTCAGTCTGCAATGGCTGGCTGCTTTTTACCACTTTTTAGTCTAAACTCCAGTACTAAGACATACAAAGAGTTTGAAACTTGGTATATCACAGAACGGCCTAAGGCATCAGGAGACCCTTGGGCAGATGAAGATCTGAAGAAGATTTTAGAGATGTTTGGTTACGCAAATGGGGCGAGACAGATTGGCAAAGTGCGAAATCAACATACTGCTAGCACGACAGTTGATTATGCAGTAGAAATTTACGAACATTTAAAGGCTGGAAAGCTAGTAATTATCGATCAATCTAGCGGTGATCCAGAAATTAACCAGTCTTCAGCAGATAGGATTATGGGTTACATTTTTGGATCTCAACAAAGCATATTCCGTCAAGGAGCAACATCTATCCCTGACATCTTAATTTATGTTGAAGAAGCCCATAACCTTTTGCCAGCAGGTTCGGACATGGATTTAAAAAACATATGGGTACGTACAGCAAAAGAAGGAGCCAAATACAACATCGGCATGGTCTACACCACGCAAGAAGTGAGCAGCATTCAGAAAAATATTTTAAAGAATACTGCGAACTGGCTGATTGGCCATTTAAATAATACAGATGAAACAAGGGAACTCAAGAAATACTACGACTTTGAGGATTTCGAGCAGTCAATTCGCCGAGCCCAAGATAAAGGCTTTCTGAGGGTCAAAACCCTAAGTAATCTCTTTGTCATTCCTGTTCAAGTCAAAAAGTTTGAGGTGTAGCTTATGCCTTACGAAGGAGAATTTGCTGGTTATAGTCCCCTGCGAAGAATCGTTGAGAGCGAACGAGTAAAGAAGCTGTTAGGAAGTTACAAAGTTCGCAATGCCCCCGACAGTTCAGGCTTGTTGCAAATTCTGGAACCTATAAATATTCAGCCTAGTGATTGGATTCCTAAACGGCTAATTGCTATAGATGGCAGTCACGCTGAGGTTAGTATAAAAAATGGGTTTCCTGGTGCTGAAGCTTCTTACATTACTGTTGCATCGGTTATCCTTGACATTGCCAAGATGAAAGAACTCGATCAGCAACGTCCTGCCGATCCGAAAGAGTTTAGGAAAACTCAGACAGCAGAATCGATAGACTGCGCTTTACCTGGATGTAACATCATCATTGAAGGTGAAACATCAGCCGAAGCCTCTCTCAGAAAAGCAGTTTTTGAGGTTTTTGATGCAAGTAGAATGTCTGCCGATGGTGAGTCACTACTTGATACCTATGAATCTCTACCTCACTACAAGCCTAACACTGAGCGAACCCAAAAATGTCCTTATGAAGACTGTCCAACAGAGGAAGAGTACCAACGTGGCAAAAAACAGTATGCCTGTTCGTGCAATCTCTCACGCGCTCTTTATTCGACCGATGCTCTACGTTTTCATGAAAGGATGAATCCTGCGGGGACAAATGGAGCTATCTTCTCTGAAATCATGCAGGTACTTGAACGAGTCTGGGTTATTCATATCCTACGCACAATGGAAGCAAAGAGATGGCTTTCAAGTTTGCGTAGACTAGCAATTGTACTTGATGGACTCCTTGCCGTTTTTGGTCAGCCAGCATGGATCAGTCAGACAATTATCAAGGAGCTATGTAGGCTGAATAGGGAAGTACGCAAAGCTACTGGAGGCAAAGATATTCTCTTGATTGGGGTTGAGAAAACTGGAACATTTGTACAACATTTTGAAGATATTGACCGTAGTGCGGACGGCTCTACTGGTTTATTTCCTGCTCAAGCAGTTGGATTACTCACTGATTCTTACATTAAGCAAAATGTGATTTTTTCTGATAGTACAAGAGTATATGGCGACGCAACCTACTTCGGACGAAAATTTTTCTACAAAACAAAATCTGGAGCACGTTTGGTAGCTACTCTTCCATTTTTAGAAGAAGATCATAAAGACTTGACTCGTGCTGAACAATCCCAATATCCTCGCCTTACCGATGCAATTGGACTTCTCGATCAGCTCGTATCTTCAAGATTCCCTAATGCTTTTACGCCATTAGTCTTAGCAAATTCAGAAGCTGCTATTCCACTAAGTCTTGGCAGTAAAGTCTTAGAGAGTTTAGCAAGGGAGCTTATCGCTGAATGATGAGATGTAGAATATGACACACGAACTCTTGAAACTCAGCACAGCTACAGGTAGATGGTCTGGAGTAGGCCCCTATTATGCAATGTTCCCAAGAGAGTTTGCTTTTGATGTGGTTGAGCAATACTCAGAAACGGGACAATATATTCTTGACCCCTTTGCAGGACGTGCAACAAGTATTTATGCTGCTGCTGCTTTACAAAGATATGGTTATGGTATCGAGATCAATCCTGTTGGGTGGCTCTACGGTCGGGTAAAACTCGATCCTGCTCCTAAAGATAGAGTATTGTCGCGTAATAATAAACTTGGAGAGATTGCAAATAATATTTTAAAAGATGAGTTAACTACCCTTCCGGAATTCTTTTTTTCCTGCTACACCGAAGAAGTCTTGCGCTATCTTGTTGCAGCTAGAAAAGTTCTTAGCTGGAGAAGGAGCCCAACCGATGCAACAATCATGGCAATTATTTTAGTTCATCTACATGGTAAAAGAGAAACTTCTTTTTCCAATCAAATGAGACAAGGCAAGGCAATGCATCCTGACTACTCAATTCGCTGGTGGCAAGAGCGAAATATGCTTCCCCCTGATATTAATCCTGTGGAGTTCATGGAAAAGCGTATTGATTGGCGATATGCCAAAGGAATGCCCAAGTTAGAAAATAGTAAGGTTATATTTGGTGATAGCACTCTTAAACTTAGAGAAATCATAAAAATGGTTCTTTCTGGGGAGACACAACCTTTTAATCTTTTGTTTACATCCCCCCCTTATTATGGGATAACAAACTACTATTACGATCAATGGTTGCGCTTGTGGATGTTGGGAGGAAATGATAGACCAACTTGGACAGGAGAAAAGTGGAAAGGTAAGTTTGAATCAAAAGAAGATTATCATAGCCTGTTAAGCATTATTTTCCAAAAATGCGCTGAAGTAATGGCTAATGATGCAATCGTTTATGTCAGGACTGATGCGAGACCATTTACTCTTGAAACAACTAAAAAAGTCCTGGCTCGTATTTTCCCAAATAAGTCTATGGAAATGTTAGCACGCCCATTCGAGAAAGAAACACAGACTGCGCTCTATGGAGACAAAGCTGTTAAACCTGGAGAAGTTGATATCATCATGTATCCTTATTGCTTTGGCAATGAAAAAGAAAGCATAGGATAATAGAAGTAAAGGCACAAGGAGGTTTGACATGGATAAACCCGATGGCCGACACCTATCGATAGAGACGCAAAATTACCTTCGTCAGCAAGCGATCCGACTGCGAGAGCAAGGGAAACGAGTATGTGATATCAGTGAGTACCTGGGGATTCATCGTAACACGATTAGCGAGTGGTGGTGGGCGTATCAAGATTATGGAGAAGCAGCCCTGTTTCAGCAGAGACGAGGACGAGAGGTGGGGGAAGGGCGAACTTTAAGTGCGGCAGAGGAAGCAACCATTGCGGCGATGCTGCAGGGGCATAGTCCAGAGGATTACCAGATCGAGAGCGCCTTGTGGACTAGACGAGCCGTGCAAACACTAATCGAGCAAGAATTAGGAGTGGAGATGCCGATACGCACAGTGGGGGAATATCTCCAACGATGGGGCTACAGCCCTCAGAAGCCCATCGAACGTGCTTACGAGCAAGACCCCGCCGCCGTGAAACGCTGGTTACAGGAAGAATATCCCGCGATTGAGCGCCAAGCGCAAGCAGAAGGTGCCGACATCGAGTGGGGAGATGAATCGGGACTCAGTTCTGATGAGTATGGGGGGCGAGGCTACGCCCCCAAGGGACATCCGCCTGAAATTCGTCCCAGTAAACGCGAACGGACAAGGTTGAATTTCATTGCTAGCATCAACCATCAAGGTACGATTCAATTTATGCTTTACACCTGTACCTTGACGGCTCCAGTATTTATTGAATTTCTGCAACGGTTGATTGACAAGCGCTCAGCCAAACTGTTTTGGATCGTGGATCGTCATCCCGTCCACCGAGAGCGCCCCGTCCAGCAATGGTTAGAGCAGCACTCCCAGGAGATCGAGTTATTTTATTTACCTTCCTATTCACCGCAGTTGAATCCAGTAGAGTACCTCAATGGTGATGTTAAACAGCGAGTTCATGCCAAACCTTTGACGCGAAACCTGAGTCAATTAAAACATAGAGTGCTATCTCAACTGCAGAAATTGCAGAGATTGCCTGCCCACATTAGGAGTTACTTTAAGCATCCATCTATTATTTATGCTGCGCTATAGATTGCATTCTATTTTATTGCCAAGGCAATAACATTATGGTGATTTCCTAAGTTTGTCTCTCCATTCATCACTGGGATCGCTTTACTCAAATTGAAAATAACTTTTAGCGCGACGATCGCTTGTCCTTCCGCGCCCACGGCCTGCATACCTACCTACTCAGCTTCCCTCCAGACTGGCATTTCGATCTCAACTGGATCGCCGATCGCGTTAAAGATGGCATCTCTGCTATTCGCACCGCTATCAACGAGTTAATTAGTTTTGGTTACGTGCGCCGCGTCATCAGGCGATCGCCGTCGGGACAATTTTCATCCTGGGACTACGAAGTTTACGAACGTCCTTTGCCCATCGATCCTTTTCCCAAAGATCGAAAAATTCAGGAGCCTGAGCCAGTCGAGCAACTGAGCCTAGCACCTGCTACAGAACCACCTCAGCCACTTTCAGGTTTACCACAAATGGGCGAGCCATTTATGGGCGATCGCACGCATATAAATAATGAATTCCACGAAGAAGAATTTAAAAAAGATCTCTCTCTGTCTGCGCCAACAAAAAATGAGGAGAGAGAGAATTTTGAAAATTTTTCCAATCACTCAGAGAGTCCTGCCAAAACCTCTGTGGAATCCAGAAATCAAAGTAAATCTCGCGGCGGCGGCGCTTGGGCAAATCTGGATGAAACCTTCAAAAACTTTTGCTGGCAGCAGGTAGGCAAGCTCCCCAACCGCCCCGCCGATCCGATTGCCTGGATACTCTCGCGCCTCGAACACCTGGAAGCCGAGTACCACAGGCTCTATCCGCAAACTGCCTCACCAGACAGCAGATACGCCGAGTGGGAAGCGATCCTCACCGATCCGTTTAAGGGCATGACACACCTGCTCACAGTCGGCATAGACCAAACTTCACCTGAATACGAGGAGCGCTACCAATTTGCCGTTGCCTATCAGAGGAGGCGCAGATGAGCAATGACTCTGACCTGGAAATGCTGGTAGCCATCCCCGCTACTCCTCGAAGCGATCGCGATGTCCGTCCTCACTGGAAGTGTTTCTGTTGCTGTGACAGTGGGCTGGTCGATAATCCCTACCTGAGCCAGCTTTTGACATACTCACCGGGCTGAAGCCACGGTGATTCTTGACACATCATCTCAACTTGCTACCGAAGTAGTCTTACGGTCGATCCGTGCCCGTTTAGAGTCGTGGCAATGCCCTATCCCGACTTTGTTTATATTTCTGGCGGCATTCTCGTCTCTGTCGTGTTCCGCCCCGCAATTGATGCAGAGAACAGACCGAACCAAGAGATCCAGCTTGCCCCATTTGTAGCCGCAATTTGAGCAGATTTGAGAGGTTGGCTCCCAACGGTTAATGACATTGAAGACGCGACCCAACTTCTCCGACTTTGCCTCACACAACACCCGAAATTCCCGCCATCCCTGCATACTAATCGCTCTTGCGAGTCTGCGATTTTTGACCATTCCCGACACATTCAAATCTTCCAGCGTGATTACTTGGTTTTCGTGAACCACACGGGTAGACAATTTATGCAGAAAATCTTTGCGGGTATCTGCGATTTTGTTATGCAATTTGGCGATTTGAATCCGCGTCTTTTCCCGACGTTTAGAGCTTTTTACCTGACGGGCAAGTTGCTTCTGTTTGCGTCTCAATCGCTTGTCCAGCCTTGAGTAGTCTGGACTTTTCACCATTTCCCCGTTGCTCATTGCTGCAAAGGTTTTGATGCCCAAATCAATGCCGATGCTGTGGTTTTTAGCATCAACTTGAACAGGCTCAATCTCTACAACAAAGCTCAAAAAATAGCGATTTGCAGCATCCTTAATTACCGTGACAGAGCTAGGCTCTGATGGTAATTCTCTTGACCAGATGGGCTTAACGTCGCCAATCTTGGCAAGGTAGACTGCATCCCCTTTGATGGAAAATCCGCCCATCCTGAATCGTGCCGACTGCCGACCAGCCTTCTTTTTGAACTTGGGAGAACCGACTTTTTTGCCTTTCCGCTTGCCCTTGAGCGAGTCGAAAAAGTTCTTGTAGGCAACACCTAAATCGGAAACCGACTGCTGCAATGGAATATTAGAAACGGTTGCCAGCCATTCCCGACCCTCTGTCTTCTTGGCTTGAGTGATGACCAACTTTTGCAAGTCGTTGTTGCTGGGCAGTTTTTCAGCCTGCTTACAAATAGCTAAGGCATCATTCCAAACCACCCGCACACAACCAAACACCTGAGCGAGACTCTGGCGTTGTTGGTCTGTCGGGTAAAAACGGTATTGATACCTAGCTTTCATGACTTATACTAGAATTGGTCTGTTACTTGATTATAGATTGGTCTACACCAAATGGCAACCCAATTTCGGAGAGAGCGGCATAGCGTTACAGACCTTAAGATTCACTTGGTCTGTGTGACGAAGTATCGTCGGTCTGTGTTCACAGCGAAGGGGCTTGATTTGATTGAGAAGTCGTTTCACGAAGTTGCCAAGAAAATGGATTTCCAAATTCTTGAATTTAATGGGGAAGGGGATCATGTCCACGCCTTGATTGAGTATCCACCTAAGCTGTCTGTGTCTCAAATTGTGAATGCTCTGAAGGGGGTATCCAGCCGTCGCTATGGCCAAGCTGGATTACCAAAGCCTCACAAGGAAGCGCTTTGGAGTCCCAGCTATTTCGCGATAGCCGTAGGCGGTGCGCCGCTGGAAGTACTTAAGGAATACATCAGGAACCAGGAAAAGCCGTCCTAGAAGGACGGGGCTTGAATCCCATATTCTCGGTCATTGGCAAGAACGGTAGACCCTTCATCTGCCAGCGACTTGATTGCGCGACAGGGGAAAAGTTCAGGAATGCCTACTTTGCCACTGATATTCAGAGACAGGAATATGCCCAAAAGTACGGCGGCGAAGCCATGTCAAGCCGCGAGTATCAAGCTCAGTGGGACATGCGCCTTACTGCCGCTCACTGCGAGCAGATGCACCTGTGGCACAAGCAGCATTGGGATAAGTGGGCACAAGAGCGCTCCAGGCATCTCAACTACGGTCAGGATTTCGATGAGTTGCGCCATCAAAGCGCAATTTCTGACCTGACGCAAAAGCTATCTATGCCAAATGGCAAGGAATCTTGATGAAGCATCTCGATTTATTCTCCGGCATCGGTGGATTTAGCCTCGCCGCCCAAGCACTGGGCATTAAGACAGTGCAATTTGTCGAAATCAACCCCTACTGCTGCCATGTTCTACAAAAACACTTCCCCACCATCCCCATCCACAGAGACATCAGGACTTTCCATGCCAAGCCCAACCAATTCGACCTCATCACAGGCGGATCGCCCTGCCAAGACCTCAGCCTCGCTGGCAAAAGAACCGGAATTTCAGGTAACAGTTCCGCACTCTGGTTCGAGATGCTCCGCGTCATCGAGGAAGCAAAACCAAGATTCGTCATCTGGGAAAACGTCAAAGGAGCTTTCTACACGGGAGGACTATCGGAAGTTTTGCACGGACTCTGCCAACTGGGCTATCGCTTCGATGTGGAAATCCTATCAGCAGCGGCAGTCGGAGCACCCCACCTGCGCGAACGTATCTTTGCGGTTGCCTACACCCGTAGCCTATGCGGGCAAGCGCCGTCCTGGGCAGACCAAATTAGATCGCAGATTGCGGCTGTTGCCAACCCCGACGGCATCGCAGGGATTCGGTCTGGTAAAGGAAATCAAACCGTACTTGCCCCCTGGCGAGGTGTTGAACCCCCAATTTGTGGAGTGGCTCATGGGCTTCCCAGAAGGTTGGACAGACTTGCAGCACTCGGTAACGCAGTTGTCCCTGCCGTAGCGGCGATCGCCCTGCAACGAGTTCTCTATCTCGAAAGTCACCGCCATAAATCGAAGCTGAATTGATTGGGTAGATGAAATCATCATGCCGATCGAAGTTACAGACCAAGAATATCAAGCACTCAAGCTACTAGGCATTGGCAAGCTGACGAATTCAGTTTGGATAGACAAACATCAAGCAGCAAGAATTATTGGGAAGTCTACCGAAACACTTAAAAAACTGCGCGAGTCAGGTAAGTTGTTGGCTGGCATTCACTACCAGCACACTGGCAGAACCTCTATTCGATACAATGCCTATTTATTGCAAGATTGGGTGGCAAATCAGCACGATCCTAATTCCCATTTACAAGCTATCGAAAATTGGCAGAGAAGTCTGCCGAGTAACCAAAGAAATTTTAATAACCCCAAATGAGTTTGGGTAGAAATTGGGTAGATGAATAGAAGTAATTTCCTCTAACCTAAGCGGGTGAAGAGATTCGAACTCTCGACATTCTCCTTGGCAAGGAGACGCTCTACCACTGAGCCACACCCGCATTTTTGCGCTTTTCTATATTGCCAAACTTGGGTTGTAATGTCAACAACTTTTCGGTAATTAGGAATATATCAGCAAACTCGATCTGCGCCAAAAACTAGTCAGTATTGCTAGCTGCGCCGATCGCGTTAACATTCTTGCCCTTCAGCGTTAAAGGCGTGCCGGGATCGCTTATGTGAAGCTGACGCATCAAGTTAGCCATTTCGATCGCGTTCATGGCATATTCCCAGCCCTTATTGCTCTTGATACCTGCTCGTTCCAGCGCCTGCTGCATGGTGTCCGTAGTAATAATGCCAAAGATAATTGGCACGCCGGTTTGCATAGATGCAGCGGCAATGCCCTTCGATACTTCCGCTGCCACATAGTCAAAATGTGGTGTATCGCCACGGATCACCGCACCTAGGCAGATGATGGCATTGTAGCGCCCAGTCAGTGCTAACCTGTGGGCAACTAAAGGGATCTCAAAGCTGCCTGGTACCCAAGCATAATCCACCTGAGCGCGATCGCCCTGAGTAATGACTCCATGTCTTTGTAAGGCATCCTGACAGCCCTCTAACAAGCGCGTCACAATCAAGTCATTAAACCGACCGATAACAATCGCGAATTTCAGATCGTCAGTGGGGCTAAAGTTTCCTTCAAAAGTCGTCATGTCGGTACAAATTTAACTAGCTATCAGCTTTCAGCTATAGCGATCGCAAATGGTTTGTGAAAAAGGGGTGTGTGGGGCTGAGCCCCACGCAGGGTAGGCAAGGCAATCCTGGGGGTTTCCCCTAGAGCCACTGCCGTGTTCTACCCCTGCACCCCGTTCGTAAAAGCTAATTTTTAAAGTGAGGGCTAAAAAGGTCAAATGCTCTCAGTTCTGGGCATAAGTTTTGTTAGGTAACCAGGCTATTCAACAAGCCAAGTACGATCACCAAAACTGCCCAAACGATCGAACCAAGAAATAGTAAGGGTTTGGTCTGATTCCAGTTGCTAGGCGAGGCATAGGCAACAGGCACTGCTATCACCATCACAAACGAAAACAGCACAAAAGCTGCTAGTAAAAGCTGAAATATAATTGTCATTTTTAAAAATTTCTCCCAAAGATCGTTAATCCCTTGAGTCCAAATTAGCAGAAAATGCACCTATTTTATCGCGGTCAGCAGTTTTAGAATGCAACACTCCGGGGATTCCAACCGTCTTTAGCTGGGAGTATTTTAAGCGAAAATCCCCCTAGAAGGAGGACAGGGTGGAGCGATAGAACCTCTACTTGGTGCCTACCTCCACATCCCCAGACCAAACCAGGTTTCTACTGCTATATTCTGAAAAAACAAGGAGCTAAAAATTGGGCATAATCAAATCTATGACCAAGCAAAAGCCAAATTTACTGACTCAGCTCACCCAAGTGGTGAAAAATATTCCTGCGGTAACAAAGCTACGAAGTAAGGGCTTACTGAGAACAAATGCGAGGGTGCCTAAACTAGAGATCCGGCTCGATAATAACCAAAAAGCTGAGGTTTATAGCTTGATTGCCGATCGCTACATTATCGGTCGTAGCAGCAGTAAGTGCGACATTGTGGTCTCTACTCCTTTGGTAAGCCAGGTTCATGCGGAAATAGTGCGAGATAGCAGCAAAGCTAGGGCTCGCTTTGTAATTCGAGACAGAGATTCCACCAATGGTATTTATCGTGGCAGGCAGCGACTCAAATCAACGCCTCTGCGTCACAAAATGAAGATATCGTTAGGGCCACCCGAACTCAAAGATGCTGCCACACTGCGCTATCTCGATCCGCCACCCTGGTATATCAGGGGCTTACAGTATACGGGTATTGGGCTAGCTAGCTTAGTAGGGCTGCTGGTCGCGGCGATCGCGGTTGAATTCCAGCGCGTTCCAGATGTCAGGCCGCTTCCCGTCACCGATCAAGGGCCAGTAGAAGTATTGGCCGGAGATGGCGTTACCTCAATCGGCCCCGCTGACGTGGAGAAACACACCGAGCTATCGAAAGTCTCGGAGTTTGGCCCGTTGCTACCCAAGGCAGCGATCGCCTCTGAAGATACTTCTTTTTACTGGAATGTGGGGGTCGATCCACTTGGGGTGCTGCGGGCGATCGTCACTAATGTCAGAAGCGGACAGTTGCGCGAGGGTGGCAGCACGATTACGCAACAGCTCGCCCGGTTGTTACTAGGACGCTCTTATGTAGGTACGGATGATTCAGCCGGGCGCAAGTGGCGCGAGGCGGTGGCGGCCATCAAACTTACGCTTAACTACAGTAAGGACGACCTGCTGACCATTTACCTGAATCGGGTTTACTTGGGTAATGGGGTCTATGGTTTTCAGGATGCGTCCAAGCTCTATTTTAATAAAGATGCTTCGCAGCTAGACCTCTCTGAAGCTGCTACCCTAGCGGGGATTTTGCCCGCACCGAATGCGATCAATCCCTTCAAAAATAAGAAATTAGCGATCGAATATCGCGATCGCGTTCTCAATCGTATGGCAGAACTGGGTTTGGTCAAAGAAGAAGAAGCCGAGCGCGCCAGGCGATCGCTTCTGCGTTTAAACGAAGAAGCTAAGAGTAAAGTACAGGGTACGGTTGCCCCATACTATTACAGTTACGTTTTCGACGAGCTACAGGAGGTATTGGGAGACAACCTGGCAAAAGAGGGCAACCTGATTGTCGAGACTAATCTGGATTTGAATATGCAGAAAGCTTCTGATGCAGCATTACGTCGCGCTGTTGCCGATAAGGGTAAAACCTTTGATTTCAGTCAGGGGGCGATCGTCACGCTTGATGTCAGCAATGGCACCATCCTGGCGATGACGGGTGGGGTAGATTTCCAAAAAAGCCAATTTAATCGGGCAACCCAAGCGCAAAGGCAGCCCGGATCGACTTTTAAACTATTTAGCTATGCCGCCGCGCTCGATCGGGGTATCTCTCCGTTTACAACTTTTTCCTGCGCTCCCCTTAGTGGCGTAGCTGGTTGCCACAATGGCGGCAGTGGGGACATAGATATGTATCGTGGTTTTGCACTTTCTGAGAACGTGGTGGCAGTGCGCGTCGCCCAAGCTGCAGGCTTAAGTAACGTCGTGCGGACAGCTCGGCGGTTTGGCATCACCACCCCCTTACAGGAGTCTACCAACCTGGTTTTAGGTGGCTATGAGGTAACCATGCTGGAGATGGTGGGAGCTTACGGTACGATTGCCAACTCTGGGGTGTACGTTCACCCCCATGCAATTAGGCGCGTTCTGGATGGACGCGATTGTCAAAATCCCAAGGATGTTCGCACCTGTCGCGTTATTTTTGATGACAGGCGAGACCTACAACCGCGTCGAGTTGTAGAAACTAGCCTTGCCAATACAATGACGGATCTGATGCGCGGCACAGTGGAATATGGTACGGGTAGGGCTGCCGCAATTCCGCAGGCGACAGTTGTAGGTAAAACTGGTACCACTGACGCTAGTCGGGATCTATGGTTCATTGGTTTCTTGCCGCAAAGAAGCTTACTAACGGCAGTTTGGCTTGGCAATGATGAGGGCACAACAGGTGGCAGTAGCGGTCTTGCTGCCGAGGTGTGGGGTGCTTATATGCGCAAAGTCGTGCAGTAGCGATCGCCCGCATCAATCAAATAGTTGGTAGTGGTACAGGTATGGCGTATTAAAGTGGGGTTGTAGGAGCTGCGCCCCTACAACCCCGTCAATAAGACCTGTTCTCAATTGAAAACGCTATAGTGAGATGTCGAACACCGTACCGGACAATCAAGGATTGATATGCGGATTCCTTCTGAACGCACAAGCGCCGGTGGAGCATTTCCTATGGGATGCAGTATCCCAAGCATGTATTAATGAGTCCACCATCTGGCTTCATTTCAATCTTGTAGATGCCCGTGCGAGAAAATGGATCGCTCAATGCGATCGCATCCCAGAATCCGCAAGAGAGGTACTGCTCTCCGACGACGCTCGCATCAGTTTAGAGATCGTAGACGATGGCATCGTTGGAGTCTTAGGCGATCTTCACTATGAGTTCTCAGACGATCCAGACGAACTCGGCTTGTTGCGGGTTTACTTTGACAATCAGATTATCATTACAGGGCGCACCCACCCTCTCAAAATAATCGATCGATTGCGTCGAGAGTTGATGGGTGGAGAGTGTATTGAAACTCCCATGCGACTTTTAGTTTACCTTTTGGAACGTTCGGCTGAGGCATTTGATGATGTCTCATTTTTCTTAAATGATAAAGTCGATAATATCGAAGATCGTATTTTGAAGGAGTGGGTACAGGATAAAGGTGGAGAACTCGGACGCGTGCGTCGTCTCCTGGTTCGCCTGCGCCGACATGTCAGTGCAGAGCGCAACGCCCTGTTTTATATCAGCACGCGCATGCCAATTTGGTGCAGTGAAACCGAGCTTTTATTATTACAGCAAGCGATCGAGCGGTTGGATTCCGTGGCTCAAGACTTGGGCGTTATTCAAGAGCGCGGTAGATTATTGCACGAAGAGATTTCCAGTCAACTAGAAAGAGCGACCAACCGCAACCTCTACGTTCTGTCTATGGTGACAATTGTATTTCTTCCGCTCACTCTAATCACAGGTATTTTTGGGATGAATGTAGGAGGACTGCCTTGGGTTGAGGATAAATTTGGCTTTACCTGGACGATGGCGAACATGGCAATTACTACTGCTGTCACGTTATACATTCTGCGGCAACGACAATTTTTCTGACTCGCAACTAGGGCGTGCTACTAAGCCTGGGTAAGGTTCTAGGGCAAATTCTCTCTCGGGATTGCTTAGCAAATAACGATCGCATACATCAAACAACTCGGCTTCGCTACGAGTAAGACGCATTTCGCTGAGGAAAGCCCCGGCGGCATCTACTCCCTGACCGATGAAGTTGAGGTATTTCTTCATGTTGTTGACGCGCGATCGCTCGTAGTCCGTTTGGGTTTTCACCATTTCGTACAGGCGATCGATGTAGTCGCGCACATCGGCTAAAGTTACGATCGCAACGGGTTGACCGTTTAAATGCTGGCGGATTTGCTGAAAAATCCAGGGATTGCGAATGGCGGCTCGACCGATCATTACACCGGCTGCACCTGTCTTCGCTAAAATCGTCGCTGCTGACATTGCCGACGAGACGTTGCCGTTAGCCAAGACCGGACAATTTAACCATTCGACTGCATGGGCAATGCGATCGTAATGCACGTCACCTCGATACATTTGTTTCACCGTGCGCCCGTGCAGGCTGAGCAGATCGATATTGTGTCTGTCGATAAGAGTAAGGATGCGATCGAAATTGGCAGTGTCCTCAAATCCAATTCGCATTTTTACCGTGAATAAACCAGGGATAGCAGAGCGCAACTCGCCCAGAATCCGATCTACCTTGTCGGGATCGCGCAGCAGGCCACCACCAACATTCTTGCGATAGATCCTGGGGGCAGGGCAACCCATGTTCAGGTCGATGCCCGCGATCGCATATTGACTCAACTCTTGCGCGGCACGCACCAGATCGGGAATGCTCTCGCCAATCAACTGCGCGAAGATAGGGCGATTGGTGTTGTTTTCCGTAATAGAGCGCAGGATATGCTTTTCGAGGCGCGACCCCACATAGACGCGAAAGTATTCCGTAAAGAAATAATCGGGACTGCCATAGTGCGCGATCGCTTGCATGAAGGTCAGATCCGTAACGTCCTGCATCGGAGCTAAAGCTGTGAGGGCTAATTCTGGTTGGATGGCGGTTGGCAGGCGATCGGTAAGTGACATTTGCGCAATTTTTGGGGAAATGAGTTGCTCTTCTAAAGGGTTTAACAGTTAATATACTGAGAAATCTTAGGTAAATCTTAGCTTTTGACAATAGCTGGAATTAAGTTCGCTATCGATCTTTAGATCTTGAATGCCATGAATATCTTTGATTTACCGCCTATTGCACCACCGCAGGAGTTGTATGAGACTCTTGTGTCCAGTCATGACATCTTAATCGAACGAATTATTTCTAAAGGACATACTACGCCTGTGGGGGAATGGTACGACCAGGAACAGGACGAATGGGTGTTGCTATTGCAAGGTGAAGCAGTACTTGCATATGCTGATGGTTCCCTTTCGATCGTTAAGAAAGGGGATTTTGTATTTATTCCTGCCCGCACACAACACCGCGTCGAGTTCACCAGCACGGAGCCACCTTGTATCTGGCTGGCCGTACACGGCAAAATGCAGAACGATCCAGTCGATGCAGTAAATCTAGAATTAGAAGATAGTGCCGATCGAGCGGTAACCGAGGAGTCATCTTGATGCAACGCATACCAGAACCTGAGGTAATGGATTCGCCCGCAGAGGCGATCGCCTACGATGCTATGGACTTTACCGAGGTAAATACTGCATTTGCCCAAAGCGCGATCGCATTGGGGCCAAACCAAGGATTAGTCCTGGATGCAGGTACTGGAACTGCTCGCATTCCGATCGCCATCTGCCAGATGCAACAAACACTGGGATCTCGATGGCAAATTATTGGCATCGATCTAGCAACCAGTATGTTGGAGTTGGGCGCGCAAAATATTCAGCAGGCTGGCCTGTCCGCCCAAATCCAGCTAGAGCGCGTCGATGCCAAGCAAATGCCCTATCCTGATGCCTACTTTGATATGGTCATTTCCAATAGTATCGCGCACCATTTGAGCGACCCGCTGCCATTTTTTCGAGAGCTACAAAGGGTACTTAAGCCCAACGGCGGTATATTCCTGCGCGACCTTACCCGCCCTGACAATCCTGAGACGCTTCATGCACTGGTTAATAGCATTGGCGCTGAGTACGATCCAGAACAAAAAAGATTGTTCCGCGATTCTTTGCAAGCGGCGTTTACAGTAGCTGAAATTGAGGCGATCGCCACTGCTGCTGGAATAAGCGGTGTCAAAATCTACCAGTCTTCCGATCGTCACTGGACGATGGAGAGAGCGTATTTATAGCAACCTATGCTCAAACATGGTCTTTTTGTCGGCTTAATTACGTTGGATACCATCTATCTCGCCCCATCTCCTCCAACCCACAATCAGAAGATGGTTGCCACTGACTTTACGGTGGCAGCGGGAGGCCCTGCCACCAACGCTGCCGTGACATTTGGGCATTTGGGCAATAAAGCCACATTGCTAGGAGCGTTGGGCTGTCACCCCATTACTAGCTTGATAAGAGCCGATTTACAGGTCTATGGAACAGAAATTGACGACTTAACTCCCGATCGCTCTGAATCTCCACCCGTATCTTCCATCGTAGTGACCGAAGCAACAGGCGATCGCGCCGTGATTTCGATTAATGCTAGCCGCAACCAGCCAGCACCCGCACAGATTCCGGCCAAAGTTTGGTCACAGTTGAAGTACGTCGATATCGTGCTGGTAGATGGGCACCAAATGCCTGTAAGTATCGCGATCGCCAGACGCGCAAAGGCAATGGGTATTCCAGTCGTACTGGATGGTGGTAGCTGGAAGCCCAATTTAGAAGAGTTGTTGCCACTGGTCGATTATGCGATTTGTTCTAGTAATTTCTACTCACCACATTGCGATCGCGGAGATCGAGTGTTTACTTATTTAGCCAACCTGGGCATTCTCCATATAGCTGTTACAAATGGAGCTAAGCCTATTCAATATCGAACGCACGATCGGGTGGGGGAAATTGCCGTACCGCAGGTTAAAACGGTTGACACGCTGGGGGCTGGGGATATCTTACATGGTGCTTTCTGCGATCATATTATGCGATTGGATTTTGTAAATGCACTCAGTGCTGCGGCAAGTGTTGCCGCCAGCTCTTGCCAGTTCTTCGGCACGCGGCGCTGGACAATTGGCTAATTTATTTATTCACAATGTGCGGGCAACCAATTCAGTTACTGCATCAAAACATTAAGCAAGTTGTATAAACCCAAACTCAAAATATAAAGAATTTCTTAAATTTTGAGATTTCTATTTCTGACGGATTTTGCCTCCCTTAATAATTTCTTAAGATTGCCGATCGGCAATTACTCCAGACGGAGGAGGTTTCTTCTAATAGGATTTGAGGCAGGGGATCATGATAGGGAGAGGGTTTTAATTTATATCAATTAACAATTTCTTTACTCTAAATCTCAGGTCGATCGTGTAACATGAGATGTTATTAACCCAAACCGATCTGAGCAAATATATACAAACATGCGATTGCAGATCCAAACTGTTAAGGCAAAATAAAATCCCTTTTATTAAGAAAAATTCATTAAGAACCTGTTTGAAAAGTTTTAGGATAGCCTAATCAGTATGAGTTTTAGGCTCTAATCGGCGCACCATCAAATGTACCATAGCTGCAAACAGCATCATTTCGCTAGTGGTGGGCAAAAATTCATAGTCTTTACTTAAGCGCCGATAATGTCCAAACCAAGAGTAAGTCCGCTCCACCACCCAACGCTTAGGAATGACCTGAAAACCAGACTCCTCATCGGTTCGCTTAAGATGTTCTAACTTCCAACCAAACTGTTGTGCAATCTTCGCCATAAATTCCTTGCCAGCAAAGGTGCTGTCTATCCAAATCACTTGCAGGCATTGCCACAACCAAGCCCAAAACGTGGCGATTAAAATCATCCCGGCATGGTCAGAACGTCCCGCACTATGCACACAGACCCCCAGCAGCAGTCCCATCGTATCGACCAAGATAGTGCGTTTGCGTCCTTTGACCTTCTTGCCGCCATCAAATCCGATTTCCTCACCCCCACTGGCTGTTTTGACCGATTGACTGTCTACACTGCCTGCACTCGGCTGAGCGTTGCGTCCCGCTGCCACTCGGAGCTGGATGCGTAAAACGCTGTTGAGTCTCTCCCAGGTGCTGTCGGCTTCCCAAGCCCGAAAATAGCTGTAAACGCTTTGCCAGTTGGGTAAGTCGTGGGGCATCGCTCGCCATTTAATCCCATTGGCCAGCAGGTAAAAAATGGCATTGAGGACTTCTCGCATGTCGAGTGTACGAGGCCGTCCGCCGGGTTTAGCTTCAGGAATCAGGGGTTTGAGAATTTCCCACTGGGCATCGGTGAGGTCAGTGTCGTATGCTAGTCGTGTCATTATGAGGGTCTACGAGAAGACCCTCTTACCTTACAATAGCCTTGTCACAGAGGCTCAAAGGCGTTCTGAATACTTTTCAAACAGGTTCTAAGACAGTTTAATAAATTTCACTTTCTATTGCTTTATATCAAACTTAGCTAAGGACAAAAAATTATGGCTATTATCGAAGCTGTCCGATGTCCTAATTGTGGATCTTGGGCAGAGCGTCATCATCTCTCGTTTTTAGCGCAGGTTAAAACTGAATGTGACAGATGCGATTACTTGATGGTTACCTGTACTCGCAGCGGGCGTGTAGTTGAAGCGTATGCTCCAGGACTACCATTTGAAACCGTGAAAATTAAGAAACTACCGCCTCTGCCTTTGAAACAACTGACTGAGGCTCAGCCAGAGAAAGTCCAGGAGCTGATGCCAAAAGCGAGCTTCTTCAGCAGTAAGGAAGTTAACAAACAAGTTAGTAGGCAAGCTATTTCCTAGAAAATTTCGATCTTAGTGTGAGGAACATGAATAGAGTTTTTGCTTCTGACCCCCCAAATTAATTGGGGGGTCAACTTTCGAGTTCAACTCTCACACACTAGTGTTGCAAATCATAAATTTTGCAACATGGGGGAATGGGGGCAGAGCCCCCAGAAGGGGATTTCACCCCCTCCAAAACTTTTGTTTTGGTGTACTAGCTATAGTGGTTTTCACTTGAGAATGGGTTTTATTGACGGGGTGAAGGGGTGGAACAAGCGGGGAACCCCCAAGACCGCTCTGCCTCCCTTGCTTGGGGGCATTGCTCCCAAACCCCCTGCTCACCACCGATCTGAAAACCGCTATAAGATAGATGCATGGCAATTTTATTGCCATACCCTCACAAAGTCGTAACGAGTTCAAACATCGATATGCAGCTAAAGCGTTTGGGGCATGTAGCAGTTTGCGTTAAAGATATTCCAACTTCCGTGCAGTTCTATCAGAATCTGGGGATGGAGCTAGCATGGCAAGATAGCGATTGGGCTTATCTAAAGGCGGGAGAAGATGGCTTAGCCTTGCTCGGCCCTGGCTATAGTCAAGCGGGGGCGCACTTTGGCTTTATCTTTAGCGATCGCGCCGAACTGGAAGCTCACCACGCGCGTTTAACCGAGAAAGGATTTAAAGTTGGCAAAATTCACGAACATCGCGACGGTACCGCCTCGTTTTATAGTAAAGATCCAGATCGCAACACGTTTGAGTTTCTGTACGAGCCACCAGGAGGGGTTGGGGACTAGGAGTTGGGTGATGAAGGTCGGGCGATCTCTCGGGCTAATGGTTATGGAGCGGTTAAAGATAATCTCTTATTCCCTAGCCCCCCTCACCTATTAGCGATCTACTGCAGCGATCGGTAATAAGCGATCGGTTATCAGCAATAATTGATAACTGGCAATGTTTACTATGCACTTTTTGCAGTTCGTAGATCGTCTGCCGCTATTTCATCATCACTGTCTCCAAATATGGCTCCCATCAACAAGTTGCTGATTGCTAATCGAGGCGAGATCGCGCTTCGCGTAATTCGTTCCTGCGAGGAGTTAGGCATTGCTACCGTAGCAGTCTACTCAACCGTCGATCGCAACTCTTTGCACGTGCAACTAGCAGATGAAGCCGTTTGTATTGGCGATGCTCCCAGCAGCAAAAGCTATCTGAATATTCCCAACATTATTGCGGCGGCGCTCACGCGCAATGCTACTGCTATTCACCCTGGCTACGGCTTCCTCTCTGAAAATGCCCGCTTTGCCGAAATTTGTGCCGATCATAACCTGTTGTTTGTGGGGCCGAGTCCGGCAGCAATCCAGTCAATGGGCGATAAATCCACCGCCAAGAAAACCATGCAAAGAGCTGGCGTACCCACGGTGCCCGGTAGCGATGGGTTGATCGAATCGGAAGCACACGCCGTTAAAATTGCCGATAAAATTGGTTACCCCGTCATGATCAAAGCCACAGCAGGCGGCGGTGGTAGGGGGATGCGCCTGGTTTACCAACCAGACGATCTGGTGAAGTTACTCAAGGCTGCCCAGGGCGAAGCGGAAGCTGCCTTTGCCAATCCGGGCGTATATATTGAGAAATTCGTCGAAGATCCCCGCCACATTGAATTTCAGGTGCTGGCCGATGGCTATGGTAACGTGATTCACCTGGGCGAGCGCGATTGTTCCATTCAACGCCGCCACCAAAAACTCCTGGAGGAAGCTCCCAGCATAGCGCTAAATCCTAAGTTGCGATCGCAGATGGGTGATGCTGCCGTCCGTGCTGCCAAAGCCATCAATTACGTTGGGGTCGGCACCGTAGAGTTTTTACTCGACAAGTACGGTAAGTTTTATTTCATGGAGATGAATACCCGCATTCAAGTCGAGCACCCTGTCACTGAAATGATTACGGGTATCGATCTAATTGCGGAGCAATTACGAGTAGCCCAGGGTGAAAGACTCAAGCTCACCCAAAAAGATGTGATTATGCGGGGTCATGCGATCGAATGTCGCATTAATGCCGAAGATCCTGCCCATAATTTCCGTCCCAATCCCGGACGAATTACCGCTTACCTACCGCCAGGTGGCCCAGGCGTGCGCATGGATTCCCATGTCTACACCGACTACGAGATCCCTCCCTACTACGACTCGCTAATTGGCAAGTTAATCGTGTGGGCAGGCGATCGCCCCTCTGCAATCCTGCGCATGCAGCGCGCCTTGAATGAATTTGCGATCGCGGGCATCCCCACCACCATCGAATTTCACCAAAAAATCCTGGAGGACGAGGATTTCCAACGGGGTCACGTATTTACTAACTACGTACAGCAACTGATGGCGAAAAACCTCTAAAAATTAGGAGTCTGGAAGTCTATGAATTTATATTGTGTTATTTTTAATCAAAATTCAGCCTAATTGACCTATTGAAACTGGTCAATTAGCTGCCCCTAAAGTTAATACTAGATTATGCTTAGTGATGTTGATATAAAACGAGAACTCGGGACGGGCATCCTAATCTATCCTTTTAAGGAAAGTAACCTTAAAGGAGCAAGTTACAACCTAACTGCTAGTAGATTAGCTTGGTGTATAGGTAACAGTAACAGTCAATATAACAAAAAGAGTATTTACAATCCGAGTAACGACAAAATAATTATCCCCGCAAGAACGACCGCTCTTATAGAAACTTATGAGGCTATTTGGGTGTCACAAAATATATGTGGGACATATCATTCACGGGTAGGTCAGGTTTCACAGGGTACAGGGCATATTGGGACTACTCTCGATCCTAACTATATTGGACCGTCCTTAATAGCTGTTCATAACCACAGCGATGAGCAGGTTGAGATTACTCCAGAAACAGAACCTTTTGTAACTCTAGCTTTTCAGTATGTTTGCACTAAATCTTCAGTAGAGCAGCATGGTAACTCTGCGGGGAGAAGAGAAATACTTATGAAATTAGGGATACAACTTACTCTCGATGAAAATACTTTTCTAGATGAAGCTTACCTTAGTAATAAAGACTTACTGAAAAAAAGGTTGGAAGAATGCGAAGACTACAAATTAATAAAGAGCAATCGAGAAGAGAAGGCTTCTAAAAATTCTTTGAAAAATTTGTACGTTTTGCTAGCTTTAATTACAGGTGTGCTGATAATTGTAGATGCAGTTTTAACTCACTATCAGGGGTTGAAACAACTATCCTGGTACGACCCTGTTTACTTTCTTGTAGAGAAATCCATAGAAGCTACTATAGTTGCGTGGATCGCAATATTTGTTTCAAGACTAGAAAAGAAGAATTCTTGAATAACTGTAGCAAGCCAAATCAAGGTTAGTAATTATTATGAGATTAAAAGTACTAAGGCTAAATGAGGAGGCAGTTATCCCTAAATATGAACATGTTGGGGATTCTGGAATGGACTTGGTCTCAACTGAAGAACTAGTGATTCATCCAGGTGAAAGTAGTCTTGTTCATACTGGTATTTCTATAGAACTACCACCGGGTACTGAGGCTCAGGTGCGCCCCAGAAGTGGCCTAGCTCTAAAGCATCAAATTACAGTTCTTAATACACCAGGAACAGTGGATGAGGGATTTAGAGGTGAAGTTTGTGTAATTCTGATTAATCATGGCAAAACTAACTTCACAGTTACCAAGGGTATGAAAATTGCCCAAATGGTAATCGTGCCTGTAATTCGTGTGGAACTAGAAGAAGTTGGTAGCTTAAACGATACCTCTAGAGGAAAAGGGGGGTTTGGTTCTACGGGAATAGTTACCCAAGTTTAGGAAATCAAAAACGTATGTTTTTTAAACTCGTGCTAGCGTAACCGCTTCGATTTGATCTTGGTACTTGCCCCGTCGATCTTCGTAGCTGACCGCACATGGCTCGCCTTCGAGGAATAGGAGTTGCACCACACCTTCGTTGGCGTAGAGACGGCAGTCGGCACTGGAGGAGTTAGAGAATTCTAAAGTCAAATGACCGCGCCAGCCCGCCTCGGCTGGTGTCAGATTGGCGATTACACCAGTACGAGCGTAGGTAGAGTTATGGACGATAAAATCATTGGCAACGAAGTTTTCTAGTTGAGGTACGGAAATGTCATAAACTTCTTCCAGCCCCACCTCTTCTATAGTTTTTATCGCATCCCATAAAATGCGATCGTGAATTTTTTGCTTTGGTTTTGTTGCCAAGAGAATTGAGTGCATTTTTTCTTCAAATTTTCTTTGCTTCAGAGAACCCGGCCAAAAACCTATTTCGTTAAAAAATCGGAGAATGGATTCTGAAGATTGAAACGATAAAGAGTAAGCGGTTTTACCTTTGTCAGGATATCTAGAGCGAATTTGACTGGGGATGCCAAACCGTAACAACAAATGGTGAACGTCGCGGATGAGTCGTTCGCTAGTAGAACAATACTCAACAGCCAATGTTGGCTTTGCTCTCGTAGATTCGCCAACAATATAAACACTGCCGTCTCCAGAAAATAAAGCGCGGAGGAAAGCAGCAATTACAAGCCTTGGCGCGGTAAAAACCCGTTGTGGCACAAATTTTTGACTTGCACCTACATTTAAGTTGTAGGATTTGAGCCATAAACTGGTGCGATTATGACGGACAATACCGCCTCTCCCTGCTTGGTTTACCAGGCGATATCCGTAGCCCTGACCTTTAGAAGTCACTACTTGCTCGACTACTGTTTTTGCGCAATCTCTTAATACGCCAACTAGCACCTCATCTTCGGAACTAAAGCACGGACTGTTCCCAGGTGTATCGCATTGTCCCTCAGAAATCATCAGGCCCAATAAAATCGCTTCATCAATGGTTAGATCGCCATTGCCAAATACTGGAATTTCTCGCGGGGTTGCTATTTTATCGTTGGTTTTTAGTTTTTCCAGCGATCTCCATCCTGCTTCGGTTAAAAATGGATGATTTGCAGTTGCCTTAATAACGGCTCCTTTTTGGGTCACGACCTTGAAAACGGGTTTAACCCCTTGTGCGATCGCAGGACTGGCAGGTTGTTTGATAATTCCTTGCAGTTTACTGTAGCTTGCGGTAGAGCCCCCCTGGAATTCTTCGATCGGCAAATAAGCACCAGTTGTAGCATCAACAATTCTCGTGTCTCCGGTTAAACATTTGCCAATGCAAATTACGGTTACATTTTCTGGTACAGCCAGTCGTTCGAGCGCTACGCCCAAACCATAGGAATGGGCAGGCAGAATAAAGAAGCTGCCATTGTCATCGCTATGTAATTCCGATGCTTCTAGATTCTTAGAACTAAAGTTCTTGGGGTCGATCACCGTGCCTGGTACGTGGCGAAAAATGCGAAAGTCTACAGGTGAAAGGCGAATATCGTAGCCATAGGATGATAATCCGTAGCTAATTACAGGCCGCAATCCCGAATTAGCTTCTACTTTTACCTGTCGGATCAAATTAGGCTCAAATGGCGAAATCATGCCAGCAGATGCCATCTGCGTAATCCAGGTGTCATTTTTGATCATTACTTTGCTTTCTTAAAGAGCTTGTTTTGAAAATACATGCCGCTATATTTTATGCTGCTTCCGTCCAGATATATCTATAGCCAACAGGCTTAGGACGGGGTGCAGGGGTTCCACCCCTGCGTGGGGGCGCAGCCCCCACACCCCCATGACCTAACAGATCTGTCTATGGCTATAGAAAGCTTTGGGGTGCTAATGAATTAGCATGGACAATTGGCATTAAACCAGATGGTTTAGAGCGATATGCTAATTCTTGCAAAGAGGGTGATTATTTTATTGCCCTCTTTATGGTTTGGGTGGTACTTTAAGCCAATCAGTTCAAAGGGTTCTCTTATAGTTCCTGTAAAGAGATGGGATACTGCCGCAATGTAATCGAAGAGTTAGTAATCGAAGAGGTTAAATCTCAGATTAGTAAACTTGCTGCTGCTATGCGCAAACAGGTGAGCTTAAGTGAAGCGATCGCATATTCGCTCAACCGTCTCCCTCCTATGTATGCTACGACACAAGCTGGCTGGTCGCGGCAAATCAAGCGCGCGCGTGGCGAGTTGAGTTCGCAGATCCGTAATGTGGTTTCCCACGCCCTGGTTAGCGTCCGCCCCGATCCGTTGCGCGTTTCCGAACCCCTTCCAGAATCAGAGCTAGAAGGGCACGCCAGATCGCTAGCACGGCTCCAACAAATCCTGGATAAACCAGATCTAAGGTGGAGAGATGTCCCGGCTACATTGCTAGCAGCAATGTCAAACGTGCGGATGAAGCCAGGCACCTCGACAGTCGCTTCGGGCAGGATGGGTGCGGTAGATGTCAAAGCTTATCTCCAGCGTTCCAAAGTCCGCACGGCAAAACCTGGAGTTAATGTGTCGGAAACGGATTTGGAAGCGAAGGAATTTGCTGCCTATATGGCTGGTGCTGGTTTCGGTTATAGCAATATTCTGGAAAAGTTGGTGGCATCGATCGCCACGCGACAACTGGAACGCCTTAATCCCGAAATAGCCGATTCCATTCCCATTGAAGAGGTGGTGGCCTATACGCTAAACCGCTTACCCACTATGTATGCTACTAGCGATCGCGGGTTTAAAGCGCTGCATATGCGTGCAAAAATCGAGCTGGCCAATCAGATTATCTCAACCATGCGTCAAGCAATTATGAAGGTCAGCCAAACTCCCTACAAGTCGGTTCCACCTCTCCCCTTTGACAAATTTAACCTGGAGCTGAATATGGCATTAGCCGATCTAAAGCAGCTCCTGGGACGGGAAGACATTACCTGGCGCAATGTCCCCGATATTGTCGAAAGCGTATTAGAGACTTAGTAGGTCCCAATTGGTTGAGGGCAGGCACGGGAGCGCTTCTCCTACAGTTATCGGTAAATTCTTTTGTGGAAATTGCCTCAACACTTAACGATTCTCCGTACGGAACTTGACGGAATCGCCGTGGGATGGCAATCCCTCAGCTTCAGTCAGCGCTGCAATTGCTCCGGCAACTTCATTCAACGCTTCGGGGCTGTATTGAATAATGCTGGAATGCTTCATGAAAGTTTCTACACCTAGAGCAGAGGCATAACGGGCAGCTCCGGCTGTTGGTAACGTGTGGTTGGGGCCAGCTAAGTAGTCACCCACAGCCTCTGGGGTAGAGTGCCCCATAAAAATAGCACCAGCATGGCGAATTAGTTCTAGTAATTCCCAAGGCTCTTCAACTTCCAACTCTAAATGTTCGGGGGCAAAAAGATTAGATAGATCGGCAGCAGTTTTAAGACTGTCTACGACAATTACCAGTCCGTAGTTGGCAATGGCTTTCTCTGTTAACAGGCGACGAGGATGGTTTTCCAGTAGCCTTTCCACTTCTTCTACGACTCGACTTGCCAGGCGCGAGTCAGTGGCGATCAATATAGCCGCAGCCATAGAATCGTGCTCGGCCTGTGCCAGCATGTCTGTCGCAACATACAATGGGTTCGCGCTACGATCTGCAATTACCAACACTTCCGACGGCCCCGCCAGGGAGTCAATGCCCACTCGACCGTAAACCTGCTTTTTGGCAAGCGTGACGTAGATGTTGCCAGGGCCAGTAATTACATCTACTGATGGAATAGTTTCTGTCCCATAAGCTAAAGCGGCAATTGCTTGCGCGCCACCCACACGATAGATTTCGTCTACTCCGGCAAGCTGTGCTGCTACTAAAATGGCCGGATTGACCGTCTTGTCTTTGCCAGGAGGAGTGACCATCACAATGCGTTTTACTCCAGCTACTACAGCGGGAATGGCATTCATCAACACGGTACTGGGATAGGCAGCACTGCCACCGGGTACGTAGATGCCCGCTGTATCAATTGGGGTATAACGTTTGCCCAACACCACTTCTTTCTCTCCGAAATGTACCCAGCTCTTGGGGACTCGCTGCCGATGAAATGCCTCTATGCGTTTATAGGCGAGTTGAATTGCTTGTAGCAATTCGGCTGAAACTTGCTGGAAAGCAGCATCAAGTTCGGTGCCGCTCACGCGCAGATCCGCCTGAGTGATAGTTTGACGATCGAACTCAGCCGTGTAGTGCAGCAGAGCGAAGTCCCCCTGTCTCCGTACAGCCTGAATCACTTCGCTGACTGTGGCTTCTTTATGGGTTACTCGATCGTCATGAATGCGATCGCAGATCCGTTTCAATTCGGTTTCTGCTTCAGTCCGCTGAGTAATGATTCGCAGCATAGGTTTGGCTAAAGAAGCAATGATTAATCCTAGCTTAACCTATCATAAGTGCCTTATATATTGGATTGGGGACTGCCGATTTGATAACTTAATTTAGGGAGTACCGCTAAATGGAGCGGGCTGGATTGCGAAAATTGATTGCAGTTCTTCGTACAGCTTCTTCGCTAGCAGATCGTTGGCGCGATCGCTGAGGTCGATCGGATTGTAGAAGGCTTGTTCCTTAAAATCTTTGTAGATTCCATAAAGATCGATAACTCTGACATTGGCGAGATCTTTCTTGGGTTCTTTTGGTTTTAGTGCCGCCTCCAATTCTGAGAACGAATTTTCCACTCGAGCGGAGTATTCCGTACCTAAGTCCTTGAGGATTTTTGATTCCTCAGCCGTGAGCGAATTCTTTTTCGCAGTGATCTCGGGCTGAATTGCCACAATTGTCTGCGCGCCAGATGTGAGTTTTGCGACTTGACGCAGGTTGTAACGGTAGCGAGCAATTCTCCGTTTTAGTTCTTCGGTATCGGAGGAAAACTGATTAGCTGAAAATGCGAGGCTGCCTCGATCGATGCTAGGGAACACCCAGCGACGCGCAGCTTTGACTAAATAGAGCGAGCTGAACCATTGATCGAATTGCTGGGAAACGTAACGCCAATAGTGTTCGGTGGGATTTTGCAGTATGCGATCGAAGTTGACAACTTCTCTGGCGACCTCGGTACTGGGCGATCGCAGATCTTCATAACCATTCAGAATAATCACAACGTCAGGACTAAATGCCATAACGCGATGCACCAATAGGGCAAGCTCGTTACCAGAGGTATAGCCCGGTACCGCAGCAGCGATCGCGCGATAGTTGCCTTCCTTTAGTCGATCTGGCAATACTTGGATTGCTTCGACTTGTTCGGCGAAGTAAGGGGTTTCTGTCGGCTTAAACTTTTCAGGGTTTTTAGCCTGTGCCTTCAAGCGTTCCTGGAGTAGGGTTTGCAATTTAGCTGCCAGAGTAGCCTGGTTGCTAGCTGCCATTTGGCCAAAGGCAGTGGAATTGCCAATGACAAAGATGCGAATTTCGTTTTTGGGCTTACTGAGTTCTAGATCGCCGGTTTGACGGAACCCATGGCGATCGATTTGCCACAATTTATTATTTTGATTGGGAACGAGTTCGTACCCCAAGAGCGGACTGCGCCGTACTTGCAACTCGCCGGACAAAGATGTCAAGCCAGGATAGGGGTTACCATGGGCATCTTCTAGTCTTAGGGCATAGGCTGATGCTACGGATCCGCCCAAAGACTTTTCTAGCTGGTTGGCAGTACCTGTAACAAATACAACTCCGCGCACCAAAAGCTCCAGGAGTAGCAAAAGTATGGGTATGCCGACGAGGACGACTAATAATCCCGTACGCAGCCAGGATCTTGGTTGGGAACGTCCCATCGCATAAGATGAGTAATACTTACTTTTTCTCGGCATCATTTGTCGAGGCTAAAAAACCACTGCTTAGGCTAACATAGAACGTTCTATACGTCACATCAGAATCAAGTAGGAAGTTTCCTATTCTAACTCTCTGTGGCTACTACTTGGCGATCGCCTATGTTATTCCAGGGTGTTAGTCCTAATTGCTCTAACATTTGACTATCGGCATCAAGTCCGGGATTGGGGCTGGTCAGCAGCCGCTCGCCTGTAAAGATAGAATTAGCACCTGCTAGAAAACATAATGCCTGTTCTGCAACGCTCATTGCCCGTCGTCCCGCTGACAAACGCACTACGGCAGCGGGGATCGCAATTCTAGCCGTGGCAATCGTGCGTACCAGTACTAAAGGATCGACGGTGGAGAGATCGCCTAAGGGAGTGCCCTCAATCGGAGCCAGGGCATTAATCGGCACCGACTCTGGTTGGGGATCGAGATTGGCCAGGACGTGGATTAACTCGATGCGATCGCGATCGGTTTCGCCCAAGCCAACGATACCGCCGCAACAGAGTTGAATTCCTGCTTGTGCTACAGCTTTAATCGTATCGAGGCGATCGCTGTAGGTACGAGTGGTAATAATTTCTGGATAAAAGCTAGCTGAGGTATCGAGATTGTGGTTGTAAGCGGTTAAACCCGCTTTTGCCAGACGTTGTGCCTGATCCAAACGCATCATACCAAGCGTGACGCAGGCTTCCATCCCCAAACCGACAACTGCTTCCACCATCTCGAGGATGCGTTCGAATTCTGCGCCATCCGGTACCTGCCGCCAGGCCGCACCCATACAAAATCGGGTAGAACCGTTAGCTTTTGCCGCTTTTGCCTGCTCGACTACATCTGCTAGGGGTAGTAGCGGATAGGTTTCCACATCGGTTTGATAGCGAGCGCTCTGCGCGCAATAATGACAGTCCTCGGGGCAGCGCCCAGACTTAATATTTGCCAAAGTACATAGCTGTACGCGATCGCTCTGGTGATATTGGCGGTGAACGGTCTGCGCTTCAAATACCAAAGAGGTAAGCGGTTGGTGGTAAATCTGCCGAACGCGATCTAGTGAAATCAAAGGGACACCTGGGTAATTGGTATTAAAATGGGTTCGGTTCCAAATTCTACATCATGACTAATCAAGCCGATCGAACTAACCAATCTGCCCAAGCTGGGAATGCTCCAAATCCCACAGCAAGCAAGCCTAAAATTAACTACGAAGAAGCGTGGGACACCTACGCCCAAAATTGGGATCGCATACACCCTGACCTCGATGGCGGTCATATTGGCGATGAGTGGATTGGTAAAGGCGCGGGAGCCGCACAATCCCTAGCTGAGTACGAAGCCCTGATCGAGCAAAAATTTATCCAGCCCTATATTACCGATCGGGATACGGTACTGGAAATTGGTGTAGGCGGTGGCAAAACTGGAGCTTTATTACTAAAACATTGCGATCGCCTGATTTGTGCCGATATTTCCGCCAATATGCTCGGGGCAACGCGAGAGCGTCTGGGTGTAGAGCGCGTTAGTTATGCCAAGCTTGACGGTTTGACTTTAGATAGCATTGATACGGGAGCGATCGACATCTGTTTTTGCTACGACACCATGGTACACATCGAACCCAGAGATATTTTTAATTACCTGACCCGCATACCCAGGTTGATGCGCGGCAAGCGTCTCTGTCTGTTTCACCACGGTAATACGCTTAGTGACTTAGGTTGGCAAAAGTTTTTGAGCGAATGGGAGTACAACTTGCAAGGTACTAGGGGCGGTACTGCCTTTTCGGTGATGACAGATACGATTATGGAAAAGTTTTTAACCCATCTCAACTACGAAATAATCCTCAAAGACCCGCATACCGTGCCCAGAGATTGCGTGTGGGTGTGCCGAGCACCGGAGGTGGGCATTAAGCAGTAGGCTCGGGGCTTGCTCCCCTCTCCTTCGAGGAGAGGGGTTGGGGGTGAGGTCTGTAGAACTGACGCTAGTAAAATAACAGGCGACGCGTCAGCGTCGCCAGGACGATCGTGCCGCATACGACCACTAGCTGACCCGGCAGTAACTGAACGGAATAATGCCACACAGATTGCTGGATTAGTGTCAAGTTTGGTATGCCCAGAACCAAAACGTAAATAATGCCAACCAGATGAATAGCTGCTAACCCAAACAGGCAGCTAATTGTGATTTGCTTCATGCTCAAGGGGCGCAGAAACGCAAGATAGCCGCACAACCAGGCACCAGGAATAAAACCTAACAAATAACCAAAAACTGGCGATCGCAAAGAACCAATGCCACCGCCGTGGTAGAACACGTTAAACCCGCTCAGACCAAGGAAAATATAAGCAACTTGAGCCAGCAAACCCGCACTTTTACCGCCCAAGCAGCCTGTAATTAACACCGCACCAATTTGCATGGTGGCGCTTACCTGTTGTACTAAAGCACCTTCAGCATTACCAGGTAAAGGTGGCAGCAAAATTGCCGGCTGTAAAAATGTACTGCCAATTGTGAGCAAAAGTCCTGTCACTGCCCACATAACTTCTAGAACCGTAGGCACAGGCTTACTTCCATATATCCTCTTAGTCTTCATGCAGAGTAATGATACTCCGAAGTCTCCACAAATCGATCGCAGCTTTTCGATCGCTACTTTACCTTAAGCAAAACCAAAAGCAGGATGTTGTTTAACCCAACTTGTGGATATATTAAATGAATAATAGGTGATTTTTACATGCGGATGGTCAGCTCGATACTGCTTTTTTACATCGCTTGTTTGTAACTATGCTTGGCAAATCAACAACTGGAGAAACAGACTACCTGCTAGCCCTTGAGGATTGTTGTCGCGATCCGGCTGCTTTTGCCAAGTTAAAGCAAATCCTGAGCAACCTCCAGGAGCGTCAGAACTCTCTGGCAGCTAGCCTGCAAGAGAGAGAGACCCAGGTACGTCAGACCAGCTCTAATTTACAAGCAATATTTGAAGCATTTCCCGATTTGCAGTTTCGGCTTGATGCCGATGGCACCGTACTCGACTATCATGTTGGCAGTACTACCACACTATACATTCCCCCAGAACGGTTCCTGGGATGCAAGGTTCAGGATATTTTACCTCCTCCTACTGGAGCACAGGTTGATGCTGCCATATCCCAGGTAATTGCCACTAAGTCGCTTACGATTGTCGAGTATACCTTGCCTGGATCGGAGGGGGAGACGATCTTTGAGGCCAGGTTATTACCCCTCCCAGACGAGCAAATTATTGCGATCGTCAGGGATGTGACGGAGCGCAAACAAGCCGAGCAGGCTCTGCGCCTATCAGAGGAAAAATTTGCCAAAGTATTTCATTCTAGTCCTGCTGCGATTACGGTATCGACTTTTAAAGAAGGTCGCTACTTAGAAGTGAACGATACATTTGAGCGACTGAGCGGCTATACGCGAGAAGAAGTAGTCGGGCATACTGCTGCCAAACTCAAGATCTGGGCCGATCCTGAAGACGCATTGCATCTTCGAGAGATGTTACTACAGCGCGGCAAGGTGCAAAATGTAGAATATCGATTTCGCATGAAGTCGGGCAATATAGGGGTGTTTCTGGTCTCGGCAGAGTTGATTGACTTTGCAGGAGAACAGTGCATTCTCGCTACGACGAACGATATTAGCGATCGCAAGCACGCAGAAGCCCAATTACAAGCAGCACTGGAGCGCGATCGCCTGTTGGGAGAAATCGCTCTTCGCATTCGCCGCTCTCTCAATCTCGACCAGATTTTACACACCACCGTGAATGAAATCCGCCAATTACTCCAGGCCGATCGAGTCATCATCGGTCTAGCCGATCGGGATACAGTTGGGAGAATCGTAGCAGAATCCGTCGATTATAATTACCCCTCCATTATGGGTTGGATCGCTGATGAGAGCTATATTAGAGAAATGGAGACAGTTCTAAAACAGCAAAATGCGATCACGATCGGTAGTATTGCGGAGATTGACATGGATTCCAAGCGCTACCAACTATTTCGGCAATATCAAATCCAAGCAGCACTGATAGTACCGATTTTTTTAGGGGACGCGTTGTTTGGCGTTCTGGTGGCACATCAGTGCTCACGTCCGCGTCACTGGGAACAACAGGAGATCGATCTATTGGAGAAATTAGCAACCCAAGTAGCGATCGCGATCCAACAAGCACAACTCTACGAGCAGGTACAGTTGCTCAATTCTAATCTAGAGCGCCAGGTACAGGAGCGCACGATGGAGTTACAGCAAAAGGTTGAAGAACTGCAAGAGTTATCGCGACTTAAAGACTTTTTTCTCCATGCCGTCTCCCACGATCTGCGCACTCCAATTATGGGTATGCTCTTAGTATTGAAGAATTTCCTACATCCCAAGGATAAGCCAGTCCACCATACAGAGGAGCGATCGTCGAAGCGTCGTAGGAGATCCCATTCTCATGCAACTGCATCTAATGCTGCGAGCAATGGCACAAACCTCGCGACAAATTGTACTGTCGATCGTGCCCCCGCCACCGTGGAGATTCCACTTGCTTTGCTGGAACGCATGATTCAAAGCAGCGATCGCCAGTTGGAAATGCTCAATCTACTCTTGGACTCCCACATTACAGACGCGCAAGGTAGCAACCTGCAAATAGAGCCATCCAGCCTGCATGCTCTTTTAGAGAGAGCGGTGTCTAATCTGGAATCGTTGCTAGCAAAGAACCAGACCGAGTTAGTCAATCTCCTATCTCCCAATTTACCTGAAGTGAATGTCGATCCGATGCAAATTAATCGACTATTTGAGAATCTCATTGTGAATGCAATTAAGCATAACCTCCCAGGACTGCAACTCACCATTAACGCTACTCAAGAAGGTAATATGCTGCGCTGCACCTTACAGCATAACGGTCAGGGGATTGAGGAATGCGATCGCCTGTTTGAGTTATACGTCAAAGGAACGCATACCAAATATTCTGCCGGTATTGGCTTGGGCCTGTACCTCTGTCGTCAAATAGTCACAGCCCATGGCGGTCAGATCGGTGCGTTTAGCCAATCTAACCAAGGGGCAACTTTCTGGTTTACACTACCTTTAGCAACATGCTGCTGAAGCAAGTAAAATCCTACAAATTAGCCCTCTAAATCGCCTAATTCTGCGCGATTTTGGTTTTGCTCCTCCACAATTAGGAGGCTGGGGGCAATTCGGATCGCTAAACAGGACAAATCTATGCCACAAATTAACCCCTTTACTCTCCGCCTCCAGGTCAGCCGTCTAGTCGAACAGGGACAGCCCATGTTCGCTGAGATTAAAGTGCAGGACTGGCTCAAAGAACGCGGTCACGATTCCAAGGACTACGACATCATTCTCAAGCGCAAAATGCCAGAACCAGGCTCTAAAGCAGCTAGTCTGGTGGAAATCGAATTGCGCCGCCGTGACGGACAGCCCGTAGATGAGTGGTTGCAGGCAGAAGTGAATCGTCAGACCTAGGCTGCCAGATATGCTGCAATGCGTTGAGCTGCACCTGGAGTGCCCATCCGCTCCTGGCCGTTGGACACTGCCGTTTGAAATGCATCCGGATCGCTCAGAATATCGTTTAAAGCCTCGCCAGCTAGCGTAGGCTTATCGATCGTAACTATGGACGACCCCAGTAGATATGCTTGCTCTTGGGCAAATTTACTCGTGAACTGTGGGCCTTTGCCAGCGATCGTAATTACGGGCTTGCCCAGGCCGACTAGTTGTTCCGTTGCCGTACCTGCCATTGCCAACCCCAAATGACAGGCATGCAAGCAGTCGCCAAAACCTTGTTTTACCAACTGGAGGTAGGTTACGCCTTGCTGAAATGTCAGGTCGGCTATGTGCGTCCAGCCTTTTTCAACCAGGATTTGCTCTAATTTATCTAAATCTAGAGAGGATGCGATCGCTGCCAAAAACAGGATCTTATTGGTAATTACCCCAGCAACGCTTTGGGCAGCCCTCAGGAGGCAGGCCCAATTTTCATAGGCTTCGGGGGGACGCGAACCAGGCAGCAGCGTAACGATCCACTCATCTTCCTTGATATCAAAATCCAGACCCTTGGGTTCCAAACAGTCCATCATCGGATTGCCTAGATACTGAACCGACATGCCAAAGGATTTATTTAGCACGTCGGCGGTGAGTCGATCGCGCACGAAAGCAGCCCTACAGCGACGACTCCGCATCAGCGCTCGCTCCCACGGGAAGAAAATCGAGCCGCCCCAGGGCTTGCGAACCTCAGGTAACTTGCCACTGCGATCGCGCCAATAATACTCAGATTTGGCTGTAGCGAGGAAGGCAAAATCGCACCCGCCAAATACCGAAGGCAACCAGGCGAACAGTAAAGGTACGATATCGCCGACCGCCAGGATTAGCCTGTCACCGTAGCTCCCGCCCTGCTTAGACCACCGCCACGCAAACTTTAACTGCTTCATCGTCAGCCCAGCTAACCCCTGACGCATATCGCCCCACAGATGCCGTCCGTCCATGCGCACAAATCCGCCAGATGGCATGGTTTGCGCGATCTCTTCAGCGATCGCGATGTTAGCGCTGCGATAGGCATGGCCCATACCGACAAGCGGTAGTGCCACGACCGACATACCTAACTTTTCCAGTTCTAGACAAATGGTTACGGCAATCTGGTCTTCGCCGTGACCGTTACTGATACAAAGAATCTCCATTATTAAAGGTTGGGTGATGGGGGAATGGGGTTAAGTGTTCCAGAGTTTTTGAACGTTCTTCTCCAACCGCGCTTCGGCTTCGGCAAAGACCTGTTCGCGGTTGTCCAGCATCTCGCCTGGGGTGAGTTCGAGTAGTTTGGTGGAAAGCGATATGCGATCGCGCGATTCATCCACATCAATGACGACAGCGGTAACGGCATCGCCGATCGCAAATACGCTGTTAATGTCACTCACGTATTTCTGGCTGATTTCCTTGACATGGAGCATCCCGGAAACGCCGTCAAAGTCAACAAAAGCGCCAAACGGTCTGAGATTGCTCACGATGCCGTTAATTAGCAGACCGCGCGAGATTTTGCCCATGGCAGAAGCTCTAGCGGCAAGGCGATGGGACAGCACCAGCTTGTTGCGAGACTCATCTAGCTCGATAAATGTTACTGGTAAGGATTGACCGACTAGCCCGGCCAGATTATTTTTCTCGACCAGGTGCGATCGCGGAATAAAGCCGCGAATACCTTCAGCATCGACTGTGACTCCACCTTTATTGGTGCCAACTACGCGGCAATTAAAAGTTTGTCCTTCCTCTTGGTAGGAACGTAAGATTGCCCATGCCTTTACCATCATGAGCTTGCGGATCGATAATTTGACCTGTCCGTTCTCGTCCTGCTCGCTGACAATCGCGAATTCGCGTTCGGTGTCATCTATGGGTAGTTCCGCCGCCAAATTTGCAGCGGAGCCAATGAATGCCTCCTCGATAGGTAAAAAGCCTGGTGACTTACCACCAATGTCAACATAGGCACCAAAGCTGTCATGGGATACGACTTTGCCTTTTACAATCTGACCGCGCTTAAACTCATAGTCATGGCGAGCTAAGGCATTGGCAAAATCATCGGCAGAGAACGACTTAATAGTCTGTTTAGCATTCATGGAAAGATCGGCAGGATACTGGATAATTAAGTACCATATGCTCTATAAAACCTCAATAGAACAATGGGGACTTGAGGAACAACAGTTAGTATAGACTGTCTATCCAGTTTAGCTGGTTTAAGTTCTATCCTTATCTACAGGTATAGATTGCTCGCGGCTATATTGATGATGCATTAAACTAGTATCAGTAGAAGATCCGAGTCAGTCCATTTTGTTCCTGCTACATTTAAATCGCTGTTACCGCTATCTCGGGGGAACCAAGCAATATCTGATAGTAGGAAGCATCAAAATGGTACAAGCCATACAAGCAATATTTAGCGATACCCTAAGGAGCGATCGGCAGTGAAGCCTTCTGTAACCAAGCCTTTAACTAAGCCTTTAGTGCGGCGATTTCAGGTTCTTTTAGTTAGTCTGTTTGCCTGTCAGGGTCTAATTAGTACTATCCCCGGTGCGGCTAACGCACAAAGAGAGGGCGATCCTAGTAAAATGACTTACACGGAGTTTCTCGACAAAGTTAAGTCAGATCGAGTGCAGAAGGTCGATCTTGACAGTAGCGGACTGACTGCTGAAGCAGAACTCAAAAATGGGCAAAAGGTAAATGTCGATTTGTATGCCAAGGACGGCAATGCTGAATTAGTCAAAACGCTCAGAGAAAAGGGCGTTGACACGGCTCTCTTGCCCGCTAAACAGCCAGCTTTATTTTGGCAAATTGCTAGCACGCTCTTCGTCCCCGTACTGCTGATCCTGTTGCTGTTTTTGGTACTCAAGCGGGTTAGCAATGCTCCTGGCGGCCCGACACAAACTCTTAATTTTGGTAAATCCAGGGCAAGATTTTCCCCAGAGGCCAAGACGGGCATCATATTCGATGATGTGGCTGGGGTTGACTCTGCCAAGGAAGAACTACAAGAAGTCGTCACCTTCCTCAAACAGCCCGATCGCTTTACGGCTGTAGGTGCCAAAATTCCCAAAGGCGTTCTGCTAGTCGGCCCACCTGGTACGGGTAAAACCATGCTCGCTAAAGCGATCGCCGGTGAAGCAGGCGTGCCATTTTTCTCGCTCTCCGGCTCGGAGTTCGTGGAAATGTTTGTGGGGGTCGGGGCATCGAGGGTACGGGATCTATTTCATAAAGCCAAAGAAAATGCGCCTTGTATTGTATTTATTGACGAGATCGATGCCGTAGGCAGGCAGAGAGGCGCAGGTATTGGCGGGGGCAACGACGAACGCGAGCAAACCCTAAACCAACTACTGACTGAGATGGATGGCTTCCAGGGCAATACGGGCGTAATTATCATCGCTGCTACCAACCGCCCCGATGTTCTCGACAGCGCCTTGCTGCGTCCTGGGCGCTTCGATCGCCAGATTGTGGTGGACTACCCCAGCTTCAGCGGTCGTTTGAAAATTCTGGAAGTCCACGCTCGTAATAAGCGCATAGCTGAGGGCGTTTCCCTGGAGGCGATCGCGCGCCGCACTCCTGGCTTTGCCGGTGCCGATCTGGCTAATTTATTGAACGAAGCAGCAATTCTGACAGCACGACGACAAAAAGAGGCAATTACAGAATTAGAGATTACCGATGCGATCGACCGCGTATCGATCGGTATGCCCTTGAAGCCCTTACTGAATAGTGCAGAGAAGTATAAAACGGCTTATCACGAAATCGGACACGCTTTAGCAATAACCCTTTTAAAAGATGCCGATCCATTAAATAAGGTAACAATTGTTCCTCGTTCGGGCGGAACTTTGGGGTTTGCTTCCTGGGTGCCATCTGAAGAAATGGGGCTGGAAACGCGCTCTAAACTTCTGGCGACCATCACGATAGCACTGGCTGGTAGAGCTGCCGATGAGATTGTGTTTGGTGCTTCGGAAGTAGATAGAGGTGCTTCCAGCGATCTAGAACAAGTAACAAAGATTGCCAGACGGATGGTTACCCTGTTTGGGATGTCTGATATTGGACCAATGGCTTTAGAAAGCATGAATAACGAAGTATTTTTAGGTCGAGATTTAGGCTCCTCAAGATCGGAGTATTCCGAAGATATTGCCAGACGAATTGATGCTCATGTTCAACGTATTGCTAAAGAGTGCTATGAACATGCTAAGCAAATTATTATCGACAACCGCAATCTTTGCGATCACTTGGCAGAAAAGCTTTTGGAAATGGAAACCATAGAAGGCGATTTATTTCGTGAGATCGTGGCAGAGTATACGGAAATCCCCGTGAAAGACAGAGAAACAGTCAAGTTTTAAATAGCTAACAGCTAATAGCTAATAGCTAATAGCTGTTAGCATCGTCGGGCGTTACGTTTGTCAGCTTTTTACATCTTGCGATCGCGATCGCTGCACGGCGATCTATTCAACACGTACACTAATGCACGGTAGCAGGCACAGATTTGACTAGAGGAAAGAAACATGATCGGTCAATTGCTAGACGGTCGATACCGTGTAGTGCGCAATCTTAGTAGCGGTGGATTTGGGGAAACCTACGTCGCAGAGGATACCAAAATTCCTGGTAATCCTATCTGTGTAGCCAAACACCTCAAGCCTGCCAATAACGATCCTAGCTATCTGCAAATTGCCACTCGCCTGTTTACCAGCGAAGCAGAAACACTGGCTAAGTTGGGCAACTACGATCGCATCCCCCGCCTATTGGCTTATTTCACTGAAGGGCAGGAATTTTTCCTGGTAGAAGAATTCGTGGCCGGTAATACGCTGGGCAAGGAGTTGCACCCCGGACAGCGCTGGAGCGAGAGCCAGGTAATTCAATTCCTCGACGATATTCTCACAACCCTAGAATTCGTGCACGGTCACGGTGTCATCCATCGCGATATCAAACCGGACAATATTATTCGGCGAGAAAGCGACGGCAAGCTCGCCCTGATTGACTTTGGTGCGATTAAACAAATGCAAAACCAGTTGGCAACCCAAATGGAGTCACTGGAACCCACCGTCAATCCTACGGTAGCTGTCGGTACCCCAGGCTATATGCCGATCGAGCAGGCCAAAGGCAGACCCCGTCTCTGTAGCGACATCTACGCCTTGGGCGCGATCGCAGTCCAGGCAATTACTGGAGTCAATCCTCGCCAACTGCACGACGACCCAACGACTGGCGAAATTCGCTGGCAGCATTTATCATCTGTCAGCGCGCCACTGACAGCGATCGTTGCCAAAATGACGGCATACCACTTCAAAGATCGCTACCCTACTGCCAAAGAAGCCAGACAAGCCCTCAGTCAACTCGTCCAATCACCCAACCTCCATCGGTTGACGGAACCGATAGGTTTAGGGCAGGCACAAATAGGACAGGCACAAGGCATTGCCCCTACAGTTCCCGCGACCACACCCACCAATCCTCAGCCCTCAATCCCCAACTCAATTGAAGCCTCCTTCCCACCCACCCAGGCATCTAACCCACCTTTCGACCCCACCGCTGAAACCATAGCCACTCTTCCCAACCCCCAACCTCCAAAAACTCCTGCCCAGAATATCCCTTCATCCCCACCTACGCAGCCTCTACTCCAACCCCAATCCTATCAGCCAGTCCAGCCAGTCCAACCGATCTCCCCACCCCCCAATTACTCCCCCAATCCAACCCAAACCCCAAATTCCCAATCCCTCCCTGGCAATAAAGGTTTAGCGATCGCTCTGTGGGCTGCCGCTGCGATCGCCGCCATTGGAATTGGTGCTTTAGTCGCAAGCAAAGGCTCCTCTTTACTGTCAGTATCCATCACCCCCACCCCCACTTCTACCGCTAGATCGACCTCCACCTCTACTTCCACCACTACATCGACTTCTACTTCTACTTCTACTACACCGACCCCCAACCCCCAATCCCCAACCCCCACAGCCACTCCAACAACAGATTCCCAAGTCCCAATTCCCACTTTGACTGAAACCGAGGCCGTACAACGGGTCAGGGATTTAGTAGAAGCAAAGCGAGAAATGTTTGCGCCACCGTTTAACCGAGAAATACTAAGCCAGGTCGCGATTGGGGAGGAATACGAAAAACGTAAAGGTTCGATTGACTGGTTGCAAAAAAATAATGCTTACTATAGCTATGGCGAGTTTGAGATCGCACCATTGGGGCAGTTCAACTTGCAGGGCGATCGCGCCACTGTCGATGTAGAAATTGCCGAAAACCCAACCCTATACGTGAACGGTCAGGTCGATCCATCTCTATCCGTGCCGTCACGCGCTCGTTATCGCAGCACTTTGCAACTCGATCGCCAAACTTGGAAAATCGCAAACTTAACTAAGATTTAGACCTATGAAGCAATTCAAAAAGGTGCGTCGCTATTATCGTTTAGCATTCATCACTTTGCTGGCAGCCATAGTTCTATCTATTAGCTGGGTTGCCATCTCAGCCGTTGCCAAACTTTTTGCTCCTGGCCCTGCAACGGCACCTCCACCAGAAGCGATCGCGGTTTCAACTGCAACCCCCTCCGCCAGTCCATCGCCAGAAACAGCGATCGTCAAAGCGCCGGAAAGCGATCGACAGCCGAAGTTAGGCCATTTCCCCTACAGTGAAAGCCAGGATCTGGATATGGTTTATATCGGCAGTTATGCGGAGAAAGAGAATCAGAGATTCGAGAAGCTATCGCTTGAAGCAGCCCTAGCACTAATGAAGCTAATCTACGCAGCAAGAGACGATAACACCTGGATTGTTCCCGTGTCAGGCTTCCGCAGTATAGAGCAACAGGAAAAACTCTATAAGGATCAAATCCAGCGACGAGGTTCTGAAACAGAGGCAGCAAAGATTAGTGCGCCCCCTGGCTACAGCGAGCACCATACTGGTTATGCCGTAGACCTGACCGATGGCAATTCTCATCTCACCGATCTAACATATAAGTTTGCCGAATCCGATGCATTTCGATGGCTGAGCCAGCACGCTCGGGAATACGGATTCGAGCTATCTTTCCCACAAAATAACTTCCAAGGCGTGAGCTACGAACCCTGGCATTGGCGCTTTGTCGGCTCGCCCAAGGCAGAGGAAATATTTAAGCAAGCCAGGGCAGAATCTCATCAATTAGATCGCAAAAGCAATGGAAAGGATGTGCTTTGAGCGCTGTTGATAGGTATAGCGGTTTTCAGATGAAAACGAGAAGGGGGTTTGGGGGCGTTGCCCCCAAGAAGGGTAGGCAGGGCGGTCTTGGGGGTTCCCCGCTAGAGCCACTGCCGTGTTCCACCCCTTCACCCCAAAAATAAAACCCGTTCTCAAGTGAAAACCGCTATATAGCGATCGCCGCACCTACCTGGCTACCGACTGTAAAGCTGTGTTAGCGATAGCAGCCGTTCCTGCAAATCCTTGTTTTGTGTCAGGATCTCGGAATTGCTATACCGCCACCGCCAGTTATTCTCGATCGTTCCCGGCATGTTCATTCTCGCCGAATTATCTAATCCCAAAATATCCTGAAGTGGAATTATCGCGCGATCGGCTACAGTTGATAAAGCCAGGCGGATCAACAGCCAGTTGATTTCTTTGATGTCATCGACTGAATCGTAGCCCAGATATCGCACGAGCAACTTCCTCTCATCTTCCTCTATGCGCTGCCACCAACCAACTGTAGTATCGTTGTCGTGGGTGCCGGTGTAAACCAGGCTGTTGCGGACGAAATGATGCGGTAAATGGATATTGCTGGAGTCGCCGCCAAAGGCAAAGAGGAGGACGCGCATCCCAGGGAATTCAAACATATCCCGCAGTTCCTCTACTTCCGGCGTAATCACGCCCAGATCCTCTGCCAGGATTGGCAGACTTCCCAACGTATCGCGAATTGTTTCAAACAACGCAACTCCTGGTGCAGTTTGCCACTCGCCATTCATCGCGGTTTCCTCTCCAGCCGGAACTTGCCAGAAGGCTTCAAATCCTCGGAAGTGATCGATCCGAATCAGATCTACATACTGCAGCATGAAGCTGAAGCGCTCGATCCACCAGGCGAATTTATGCTTTTCCAGGTAGTCCCAGTTGTAGACGGGATTGCCCCAAAGCTGACCCGTTTCGCTGAAATAATCTGGCGGCACGCCTGCCATCAACGCTGGCTCGAAGGTTTCGGGATCGAGCATAAAATTCTGGGGATTGGCCCAAACATCGGCACTGTTATGGGCTACGTAGATGGGAATATCGCCAATAATTTGAATCTCTTTTTCGTTAGCGTAGGCTTTCAGCTTCGACCACTGTTCAAAGAAGACGAACTGCAAGAACTGATGAAATTGGATGCCATCCTGAAGTACTTTGGTTTGCGCGGCGATCGCTTTAGGATCGCGTGTAGCAATGGCAGGTTCCCATTGATTCCACGTCTTTTCGGGATCGGTGTCCGACATTGCCATAAAGAAAGCATAGTCGTTCAACCATTTGGCCTCTAATTTTAAAAATTTCTGAAATTCTTTCTGAAATTCTTTCTGGGGCGATCGCTTGAAATTCTCGTAGGCAACCCGCAGTAGTTGCATTTTGTAAGGAATTACCCGATCGAAATCTACTGTATCGGTTGGGAAAATCTGAAAGGTTTCGCTGAGATCGTTATGGGTAAGCAGACCCGCTTCGACGAGCAGATCGGGACAGATGAGGAGGGGGTTACCCGCGATCGCGCTAAAGCTCATGTAGGGTGAATTACCATATCCGGTTGGCCCAAGCGGGAGTACTTGCCATAATTTCTGACCGCTTGCGGCGAGGAAATCGATAAACTCGTATGCCGCCTTGCCCAGATCGCCAATGCCAAAGCGGCTTGGGAAGGAGGTCGGATGCAGCAAAATGCCGCTGGAGCGTTGAAAAGGCATAGAATTCCTATATAAGCTACTTGTTAAATTTACCAGAAAAGGTCAAGAAGTCTTTCATCCACGCGGCTTCAGCCAGTGGGTGAAAGACTACAGATTCCTGCACTGCGATCGCATCATGCCCGAGCGATCGCAAAACTTTTAGGTAATGTCCCAAATTTGTGGGCTGACATTATGAAATTAATGAGGGCAGGACTTGCAAAGAAACAGTAACCACAGATTCAGTGCACTAACGACTTGTGTGTACGCGGCAGCCCCTACAACCCCTCTGTAAACATTACTTGCTATACCACTACCGTCAAACTATCTGCCTAAGGGATCTTGAGTTGCCGTTTGATGTAATCAAGATTGCTGTAGTTTTCTAAAATGGCGATCAAATCGCCGTTGTATGCAATATCGATGTTTGCTCCTGCTTGCGTTGCAGAGTAGCTGCTGCCAAGATTAAGGGTTTGAAGACTATCCCCTGTTTTAAAGCCTTGAATTAGAGCGTAGTCCGTAGTTCCACCACCGACCCAAAACACGCTGCTGTAACCCAGTGCGAAATTGGTAGAACCAGCAGTAGAACTAACTAAAGTGTCTATTTCGCCTGCCCCAGGATTAGTGCCAAAAGCTTCAGCACCTATTAAGAAATTACCGTTGCCATCAGCTTTTAAGTAATCATTGCCACTACCACCATCTAAGGTGTCGTAATCACTTTTAGCTGTGAGCGTGTCATTGCCTGAGTTCCCCCAAAGGTAGTCGCGTGCAGTGTTACCAATCAGAACATCATCACCAGCATCGCCCGAGGCAGCTATCCCACCAGTACCTGCTTCGATGGTGTCATTGCCATCATTGCCATTCGCCGTATTACCGTTGAAAGTAGTATTCGATCCACCTCTAATCGAATCGTTGCCAATACCGCCATGCATAAAGGCTTGCCCGCTTTGAGCAACTATAGTATCGTTGCCGTCACCACCATACATGGTAGTTTTATCTGCGGTGTTCGTTCCTCCTAGAAGGGTGTCATTGCCAATCCCTCCATCAAGGGTATCTTCACCTGCGGTGTAAGCGCTACTGGGTAAGTCTTTCTGAGTGACGGCGAAAGCGATATTCGCAACTAAAAGATCTTTGCCGTCTCCACCTAAAAGCGTGTCACTTCCAGAAGTTGTTTCTCCTTTTGTTCCGCCACCATAGAGTGTATCATTGCCTTCGAGTCCCTCCAGGCGATCTGCGTCATTGCCACCTCTAATAATGTCATCACCTTTAGAACCATACAAGGTATCATTCCCATCCGATCCAGCGGCAGCCTGACGATTTTCTACATTGATAACGATAGGATCGTTAGGATCGATTTTTACAGTATCATTACCCTTCCCTCCATCAATTGTGTCTTTACCTGGGCCACCATCGAGGTAATCATCACCATCTCCTCCAACTAAAGAGTCATTCCCATAGCCACCATATAGCGAGTCATTCTCATCACCAGCATTTATTGTGTCATTGCCTGAGAGAGAAGAGAAACCAAGATATTCATAATCACCATAAAGAATATCTTGGCCTTTATCTCCGGTAATTTTGTCATTTCCATTACTACCGAGAATGGTATCATTTCCCAATCCACCAGAAATAACATCATCACCATCTTCCCCCGAGACTAGATCATCTCCACTTAAAGCATCAAGAGTATCTGCCGCTGAAGTAGAAGAAAAAATATCATTCGCCAGAGTTCCTTTTGCTTGATTGATAGGGACTCCTGAGTTACTGACTTTGTAGCCTAGTGATGCTAACACTTTCAGATTATCAGTTGAGGGTGCGAGAAATCTCCCCCCTGTAAATACTTGAACAACAGCATCATCTACTGACATCAGATCGTATGGTAACTGCCCGCTATCAGCAGCATGAAAAAGATCTTTAGTAGATAATGGAATCTTAATTGTGGTATCATAAACTTTAAAAAAACGCTGAGGAGGATTATTTAGATCGAGTTTTGCCTTGTAAGCAGGCGAATCATTATATCCAAGAACATGTCCAATTTCATGAAGAGCAATACTATAGAGATCGACATACTTATTCAGTGAATAGGTCTGATTAGAGACAGGGTCAAAGACTGAAACTTTTTGGCTTATGTCCACTGATTGAGTACTATCGACCCACCATTTATTAGGCGTTGAGGAAAGATCCTTAAAAGAAATTGTTGATATAAAAGGTTGATACGTCTGCTCGCCTCCAAGCCTTGTTGTAAAAGAAGGACGAGCTGAAGCACTTATAGGTATTACTCCTACATATGTTCCTCCCAGATTAAAGAGAGAGTTGTTTGCTTCTGTGCCAACATAGATCAGAATATCATCGATATCTGAGGATAATGTAACTGGGGTGAAGTTAAAATTAGCATTAGAACCTACATTGGTTGGATTAACAACCTTAAATTGACGGTTGGTAGTGTCGCTTTGCGATTCCTTCACAGAAATATTAGTAAATTCCTCGTTTGTGAGATAGCTTTCCCATTTAGCTGCGGCGGCTACAACTGCTGCTCGCGCTAGTCCACCATCAGTCGTGTTTTTATCAAATAATGGAGAATTAAATTGATCGAAGTTAATCTTTATATTCAGTGGCATTTTTGTATCCTCAAAGATAGAATTGGTGAATATTCTCAGCAATATTGACGTGCTTAGTTCCTATCAATAAGTTTGATAAGATTTCTATTTCCCTCTTAAACGGAGATACCAGTTTGGAAATGGGCCAGTAGGGTTTGGATTTACGCAATCCATTTCTGCTTCGATATTTTTAGGGAGAATGGCGTAGCAAATACCTAAAGAACCCGCAGTTATAGAGGGATTTAGCTTTCTGCCTTTAGTAACCATAGTTCCTCTAAGATCGGCACCAAGTAAGTTAGCTTTTGAAAGAGTTGCACTTCTTAAATCTGCCCCTCGTAAATCTGCCCCTCTCAAATCTGCCCCTTGTAAACCTACATAGGGCAAACTAGCATTTTGCAAGTTAGCTCCTCGTAAATCTGCCCCTTCCAGGTTTGCATAGAGCAAACTAGCATTTTGCAAGTTAGCTCCTCGTAAATCTGCTTTTACTAATTTTGCTCCTGGTAAAAAAGCTCCTTCGAGATTGGCTTTTTGCAAATTGGCTGCCACTAGATTTGTTCCATTCAAGATAGCATTCCTTAAATCTGCTCCCATGAAGTTAATGTTACCCATGCTTGCAAGGGTCAAATTAGCAAATCTCAGATTAGCGCGTGACAAACTAATGCCCCTAACAGACCTACGAGATAGGTTGGCAGAGCTAAGATTAGCTGAGCTTAAATCTCCTATGTCGTTATCTAGTATGAGTTGAGAGCAGTTACTGGCAGAGGGGGACGCACATTCGTCTATAATCTCAGAAGACCAAGAAGACAAAGTCAAATCTGCTCCTCGCAAGTCACATCCAGGACATTTTCGCTTGGTTTTAAGCTGCTTTAAATCGTCGGGGTTAGGCTTAGGGATAGGAAACTTTCGTTGTAAAGCTGTAAAGTATCTCAGATCCGCCTCATGAACTAAACGTCCGATGCCCACTGATGCAGCCTTTTTTGTTACTTCTTCTTTACAGTTATTTAAACTAGCTGCAAAGTTTTCCTTTTGAGATAAGTCCGAAGTCCCTATCCAGCAACCATATTTTTTAGGCAAAGAACTCATGAACTTTTGCTCTTCTACGGAAACTATGCTGTCATTTCCAGCAAATGCTGGAAATGCTAGGAACAATAAGCATACTGAAAACAATAAGTTAATGCTTTTCACTATTTTTACCTCAAGATATTTCTTCGCGATACCTTTTTGATTAATGAGATAGCAAAGCTGTGGGTTATTATCATGCCATTGGTTAGACTTTACCCCTCTAATGGCAAAAGCGATCGCCCGATTGGGTGAAATGTACATTACAGTTGTGATATCAACAAACAATATATCGAAATTGAGAACAGTTCATAAACCTCTCAACCCGCAAGTTGCCAGAATTATGATGTTTTACAAAACTTTTCACCTTGGAAATACGATCTTCCGTCAGATCTTGACTATCAAAGCAACAAGTTTCTTCATAGTTATAGCTTTTGCGTCTTGTATCACACCATACACCCTTGCCGGAGATCTAAGAACCCATTTAGGAAGTCGCAGTTGCCAGATTTCTTAGCATTTTGCGGATTAAAGCCAAGTAAATAAACGATTCAGACATTTGCTCATAAAATTCATAATCCTTGCTTAGTCTACGACAATTACCTAACCAAGCAAAGGTTCGCTCTACCACCCAACGCTTTGACTCCACTACAAAACCTTTCTGATTGTCTGCCCGTTTGCTAACTTCCCAAAGCCATCCGAAGTTGTCGTTGACCCATTGTGTGATTTCATCACCAGAGAATCCAGCATCAACCAGAATTTTCTCTAATCGTGGTAATGGAGATGTGAGATTCTGTAACAACTGCTTAGCTCCTGCTCTTTCACCGATGTTAGCTGCACACACCAACACCTTTACAACTAAGCCCAAGGTGTCAACCATAGCGAAGCGTTTTCTGCCCTTGATTTGCTTACCGCCATCAAAACCTCGACTGCCCGCACTTTCTGTTGTCTTCACACTCTGGCTATCGATACTCACCAAGCTTGGGGTCGCCTCTTTACTAACCTTTTCCCTAAATTGTTGGCTCAATTTGCGATTAATCTCCTCCAGTAGCCCAGTTCTTTCCCACCTTTGCCAGTAGAAATAGACCGTTGAGTAAGGCGGAAAGTCATGGGGTAGATTCTGCCATGTACAACCATTTTTGAGTATATAGAAAATGGCATTCAGTAACTCTCGCATATTTGTTTTGGGTGGCCTACCCCATTTTGATGGTTTGGGTAGCATGGGTGCGATAATTTCCCATTCTTGGTTGGATAAATCGGTATTATAGGATCGGCGCATCTCTTCAGGTTTATACTAGACTTCATCAGTATTTATACCTGCTTTTGGTGCGCCTTTTACTTCCTAAATGGCTTCTAAGTTCCTATTGCGTCGTCAAAGATCCTAAACCAAAGCAAGAACAAGAATACAAGCCTTACCAACTAAATATATCAGTTGATGGGAAATCGCTTTATATTGACTCATCAACTGATAAAGTATACCTAAAGAGGCGTTTAGAAGATACGGAATATCTCTCATCTGTGCCTGCTCGACAACGTGAGTTTAATATTGAATCTCTTGCTCTGGGCAAAAGTGGATGGCTGTGGATCGATGGAGCAGATATCGACTATATGGTTAAAGTTAATACCAATCCGCCTGCATTTGGAACGCCAGTGGAACTGCCCGATCTTAAAGATGAACCATGCTCGTACCTGTGGAATTTCTTTGGCTTCTGCAGAAGCGTAGGAGCAACTTATAGTTCGACGCTCGATCGCGCCTTTATTACTGGGTATCGCCCCACACTCCTGGGGTTCCCAGACCAAGTCTCATTTGAGATGGTAGCAGGGGAACTCAAAAATCTGCCTCCAGAGTTAAAAGGGTTTAGATGGGTTCAAGATGTTTTAAACCCTCGCGGCGTTTTGTTTACAGATAATGCAGGCAAGTATCTTTTCTATGATGGCATTACTCTTACCCCTCTCATGGCTGAAGCTCGCAATTGGAGGATTTATGGTGAAACTGGTAGTCTGAGGACTTTTCTAGCTAAAAATCAAGACCCAAAAGCAATTTTTGAATTAAAAGCAGGCCCCACATTAGTTCCGATCGCAGTTCCAGAGGAATTAATGAATCATGTGTGGCAATTATTCGCCTTCCCAACTGACTCCCAACAGCTATGGATTGTCAAAGATAAAAGTATCGCTGTAGCATTTAAAGGCAGATTCCGCCCCGTCGTGACCGTACCCAAGGAATATTCCATTGGAGTAAGAGAATTAGATGGAAGCCTGAATTTCACAGTAGCATTATTTTCGGGAGACCTTGCTAATTATTCCATTGTCAAGATCTCGCCAGATGTTAAGTGCATAGCTAAACTAAACCCTGATAAACCGATACTGCTCGGCATTGGCAATAATAAATTTCAGAAATAGGATGAAGCGATCTTGTCGATAATTTGCTATGGCGTGACTACACCACCGCAAATTCGATCGATTATCGTAAAACAAAGAAAATTTCTGCTACACCAAATTTGGTCAAAGCGGCTATCATAGCCTCATGATTCCTCAAAAGCTGACGATTAGAAATTTCTTAAGCTACCAGCAAGTCACTTTAGATTTTGCGGGATTGCATACTGCCTGTATTTGCGGCATCAATGGGGCGGGTAAGTCATCTTTGCTCGAAGCTATGACCTGGGCAATCTGGGGGCAAAGCCGTGCCGAATCTGAAGATGACATCATTTATGTTGGTGCCAAAGAAGCACAGGTAGACTTTACGTTTCTGTCGGGGGGGGAACTATATCGCGTTATGCGCACGCGCCCGAAGGGTAGCGCCAGTTCCTTAGAATTTCAAGTTAGAGCTGACGGCAAGTTCCGATCGCTAACCGAACGCGGTCTGCGGGCGACGCAGCAGGCGATTTTGTCTCATCTCAAGCTGGACTACGATACGTTCATTAACTCTGCTTACCTGCGGCAGGGACGGGCGGATGAATTTATGCTCAAGCGTCCCAGCGATCGCAAACAAGTCCTGGCTGAAATTCTGAATCTCTCCCAATACGACGATCTCAGCGATCGCGCCAAAGATATTGCCCGTACCTGTAAAGGCGAGGCGCAGGCGCTGGAAAATTCCATTGCTAACCTGCAATCCCAAATTAATGATGGCGAAGCGATCGCTCTACAGCTAACGGAGTTGCGCGCCGAATTAGCAGCACAGCAACAGCAGGAAAAAACGGAGCGATCGCAACTGAAATCTCTAGAGCAACAGCAACAGGAACGCCAACGCCTGCAACAGCAAATTACCTGGCAGCAGAGGGAGCGATCGCAGTTGCAACAGGAGAGCGAACGGTTGGCTCGGCAAGCCCAACAGCAAGAACAGCAGGTACAGAATTTAGCAGCGCTTCTGGCGCAAAGCGATCGCATTCAGCAAGACTACGAGCGCTATCAGCAGTTAGTCGTACAGGAAGCCAACCAGAATCAGAAATTGCAGCAATATCAAAAGCTGACGAAAGAACACAGTGCGATTGCACAGCAGGTGACAGCGCTTCAGAGCGAACTGAAAGGACAACTGCGCCACTACGAAGCACAGATCGAATCTCTGGTGCAACAGCAGCAGGAGTTACAAGGGATTCTCGCCAAAGCGCCGGAAATTGAAGCGGCACAGGTGCAACTACAGGCAGCGAGGGAACAACTTAAAATCGTCGAGCAACTCCAGACTCAATCCGCGCCATTACTGCAACGTCGGCAAGCATTGCAGCGACAGATCGATCGCGATGCGGCAAAGCTGAGCGCTCGCCTGGACGAACTGCAACACCACCGCCAGCAATTGCAAACCCAGTATCGCAACCAGTCGCAAATTATGGAGACGGTACAGGCACTAGAGCAGGAGATCAACCTGTTACAAAAGCGGCAGGTATATCAGCAACGAGTCCACGAGAAAGGATTGGAACGCCGCGACTTTTTAGAACGGCTCCAGGAACGTGCCTTTGCCTGTCAGGAGAAGTTCGAGCAAGTTCATGCCAAGCTCGGTCAACTCAGCGCTCCGAACGCCCCCTGTCCGCTCTGCGATCGCCCGCTTGACGAAGCGCATTGGGCAGTGGTGAAACAAAAACACGAGTCGGAACACGAAGAATTGCAGGCGGAAATGTGGCTGATTAAGGAACAGCAGGCGGCATCTGAATGCGAAATCAAAGTTTTGCGCGAAGAATATCGCCAGCTCTCAATCGAACTCGCACCTTTGAATCGCTTGCTAGAACAGAAAGGCAATCTGCAAGCTCAATTGCAAGCCAGTCAGGAAGCAAGGCTCACACTCGAACAAGTCGAAGCTGAAATCGCATCTCTGAGCGATCGCCTCGCTCGTCAGGATTTCTGCCCTGAAGCCCAGGCGGAATTGGCGATCGTAGATCGCAATCTGTCGCAATTCAACTACGACGAGAAAAACCACGCTCTTGTCAAAGGCGAAGTGGAAAGATGGCGCTGGGCAGATATCAAACTATCGGAGCTAAGGAATGCGCGACAGAAACAGTCCAGTCTCGCACAACGGCTGCCCGAACTGCAAGCAAAGAGCCTCAAATTAGCACAGCGACTGGAAACCAACGCTATCGATCTGGAATTGCAACAGAAATTGGAGCAATGCGATCGCAACTTGCGCCAAATTAACTACGACTCCGCCACCCACCAGCAAATTCGCACCCAAAAGGAGAAAGCACAACCTGTTCTACTGCGGCATCAAGAGCTTAGCTCAGCCATCCAGCAGCATCCCGCTGCTATCCAACAACTCCAGCAAACTCGCACTTTACTGAGCGATCGCACGGCTGCAATCCAGGCGATCGAGGCCACTCTATCCGATCTGGATCGACAAATTCGTCAGATTGCACCGCAACTGAGCGATTTGGAATTAAATACTAAAATCCAAAATCTGCAATTACAACTGCAAGAGCGGCGATCGCATTTAGATCGCTCGATCGGTCAGATCGGGCAGCTAGAGCAGGCATCGCAGCAGATTGAGAAACTGAAAGCACAGGAGAAAGCAACAGTTGTCCAACTCGAACAGTTGCGCTATCGCCAGTTTATCCATCAAGAACTCGCTCAGGCATTTGGTAAAAATGGCATTCAAGCTCTGACCATTGAGAACGTCCTACCTCAAATTGAGGCGGAAGCAAATCAAATTCTGGCTCAACTGACCGAGCATCAGTTCCACGTGCGATTCATTACCCAGAAAGCCGGAAAAAAAGCCGATCGCCTGATTGACACTCTGGAAATCGAAATCGCTGACAATCGCGGTACGCGCCCCTACGAAACCTATTCCGGTGGCGAGGCATTTCGGATTAACTTCGCTATCCGTCTGGCTCTGTCGCGGGTGCTGGCACAGCGCAAAGGCGGAACCTTGCAGACTCTAATTATTGATGAAGGTTTCGGTTCTCAAGACCGCGAAGGTTGCGATCGCCTGGTGGCAGCCATCAACGCGATCTCGTCCAACTTCGAGTGCATCCTGGTAATTACGCATATGCCGCATCTCAAGGAAGCCTTCAGCGCTCAAATCGAAGTCACTAAAACCGAGTCAGGCTCCAGGATCTTACTGCAAGGAATATAGGTATTGCTTGCAATGCTAATATGAGCCTTTACCTCGCTAGCTACGCGGTGGGGTGAGAGTTTCAGGATCTTCCGCATAAGGTGAGTTATTTAGCGATCGCGCACCAGAGCAGTCTGGATATAACGCCTGTCGGTGCAGCTACTTTGAAATTAGCTGATGAGGTGCTGGTAACCGCAAAGTTCTGGTTGCTGTTGCCGATTAGTCTTTTAGTCATTCATTGAAAGAATCGTGTAGTATTAGCACCTGTGGACGAGTGTAGCCTCTAGACATGTCGAGCAATGGTGTAATGCGAAAACTGTACTTTTTGGTGCCTGGAACGGGCGGTAAGTTTGCCTGTGGTGGCCTGTGGGCGGAGTTGAAAACCTTAGAACTAGCCAGACAAATCTGTAGTGCGGAAGTGGTAACGTATCGCCAGCGGGAACAAGGCAGATTATTCCTTGACGATCTCTTGGGGGAAAGCGAACTAGATGATGCGATCTTTGTCATTAGTTGGGGCTTTGATGTGGCGAGACTGGCAAAAAGACTAAAGTCTTACCATGCAATCTATCACGCTCACAGTGCTGGCTATGGGTTTACCCTCCCAGCAAATATTCCCATTATTGCGGTGAGTAGAAATACGATGGGATATTGGGGACAGCGATCGCCAAATTCCCCGATCTATTACCTTCCCAACCAAATTAGCGATGAGTTTCAGAATTTACATCGCGATCGCGATATTGATGTTTTGGTGCAAGCTCGAAAATCCTCCACATATCTGATGCGCGAGTTAATTCCCACCTTGCAGGAACATTGTCGGGTCTATGTAGTTGACTCCTATGTTGAGGATCTAGCAGGCTTGTTCAATCGCGCCAAGGTATATCTCTACGATTCCGCTGAATATTGGGCAACTCAGAGAGTTAGCGAAGGATTTGGACTGCAACCGATGGAAGCGATCGCCTGCGGTTGCTGGGTTTTCTCCAGCGTTAATGGGGGATTATCCGATTACCTCGACCCTGGATTCAACTGCGATAAAATTGCGGGCTACGCCAAGGAGTACGATGTCCAACGAATTTTGCAAGCAGTTGCTAAAATGGAGAATAACACATCACCCTCTTTATCAACAGAGTTTATAGCAGAATATCGCGCTGAAAATATCGTGTATCGGCTGAACGTTATCCTGAAAGAAATCGATCGGTTTTTCGATCGCGAGCAACACTACGGCTCACCTATCCCTAATTTGACTCCTATGAGGGTGATGCAATTAAAAGCACAAAGACTATTCGCACAGATAAAAAAGAAGATTGGCCTGAGGTAAATACCATGAACCCAGAATCTCCCGATCGTTCCCAAGAACAGCATAAAGAGCTGCACCATCCTCCAAACGAAACTGCACCCAAAAAGAAAGGGAAGTCTTTACCACCCAAGCCCCTGATTAAGCTAGTTAGATTTGGTTGGACGAGCCTCTGGCGAGTCATGATGTCAAATCTAGCACCGCGCGATCGCTCCGGTGCATATATTCGCCCTACTACCCAGTTTCGCGATCGCATTAGTTCCGACACAGATAATCCCTACCAGCCAGCTACGGGTCGCTATCATCTCTATGTGGGTATGAGTTGCCCCTGGGCGCATCGAACTCTGGTGGTGAGAGCGCTCAAAGGTTTAGAAGATACCATATCAATTTCAACTGTCTCTCCTTCACCGGAGTCCGGCGGTTGGATATTCGATCGCGTTGAAGAGGGTTGTCGCAGTCTGGCGGATTTGTACGAGCTAGCCCAGCCTGGTTATACGGGACGCTGCACCGTACCAGTGTTATGGGACAAGCAAACCAAAAAGATCGTAAATAACGAGAGCGCGGAGATTATTGTCATCCTGAACTCGGAGTTAAACCAATTTGCCAAGCACCCCGATCTGGATTTATACCCTGTGGAACTGCGCGAACAGATCGATTGCCTGAATGACAAAATCTACCATGCGGTCAACAATGGCGTGTATCGCTGCGGCTTTGCCCAAACGCAGTCAGCTTACAATCTCGCCTGTCGGGAATTGTTCGCTACCCTGGATGAATTGGATGAATTACTTGGCCAGCAGAGCTATCTCTGCGGCGATCGCCTCACCTTAGCCGATATCCGCCTGTTCACAACACTATTTCGATTTGATATTGCCTATTACGGCTTATTTAAGTGCAATCTGCGGCGCATCCAGGACTACCCGCACCTCAGTGTCTATCTGCGCGCTCTGTATCGGCTCCCAGGCGTAGCCAGCACCTGCGATCTCGAAAGCGTGAAGCGAGATTACTATGGCAATCTTTTTCCACTCAACCCTGGCGGAATTATTCCCCTAGGGCCAGATATCCATATATAGTAACGCTCGCTTCCTTGCATTGATGCAGACAATCTAAGAGTTTCTCAGCTTTTCAGTCGCCTCGCGGATGCGATCTTCCTGTTCTCTAAGTTCGGCTGTGAATTCTGCACCGAAGTCATCTGCTTCAAAAATTGGGCGAATCTCGATTTCAGATTCTCCTGGCATCGGGTTTGGACAGCGCTTCACCCATTCAATCGCTTCTTCCATTGACTGTACGCGCCAGATCCAAAAACCAGCCACTAATTCTTTTGTCTCAGTGAAGGGGCCATCGGTGACACTCCGATTCGCGCCTGAGAATCGAACTCGCACTCCTTTGGAACTGGGATGCAATCCCTCACCATCAAGCATAATCCCTGCCTTCACCAGCTCTTCGTTGTACTGACCCATTTCAGTCAAAAGCTGTTCGCTGGGCATCACGCCCGCTTCAGAGTCTTGGGTTGCTTTAACCATCACCATTACTTTCATTGTGCAATCTCCTTAAAATCCTTTGTTACAGCCAAACTCACTGCTATCCAGCATACGCCCGCTCTAGTTCCTTGATGTCGATCTTCTTCATTTGCAGCATTGCTGTCATTGCTCGTTGGGATTTTCCCGTATCGGCATCATCGAGCATCTCGAACAAAACTTTGGGAATGATTTGCCAAGAAACACCGTATTTATCTTTGAGCCAGCCGCACTGCTGTGCTGTTTTATCTCCGCCCTCAGAAAGCTTCTCCCAGTGATAGTCCACTTCTGCCTGGGTCTCGCATTTGACTTGGAATGAAATGGCCTCGTTGAATTTGAATTGTGGGCCGCCATTGAGGGCTGCAAACGCCTGTCCATTTAGCTCAAATGAGACAGCCATTACGGTTCCTGGCGGTTGTCCGTGAACTTCCTGCCCAGCTTCTCCATAGCGAGATATATTGACGATCTTCGAATTTTCAAAAATCGTGGTATAAAACTTTGCCGCCTCTTCAGCTTGGTCGTCAAACCACAAACATGGGGCGATCTTTGCTCGAATCGATGCTTTATCTGTCAGATCTGCCATACATACCTCCTTTGTAACAATGTGGAATTAGATTTTAAGCTGCTTGCTCGATCGCACTGGGTTCCATGAAAAAGACTTCCCAAATGTGCCCATCTAAATCTTGGAATCCATGCTGATACATAAAACCGTGGTCTTTTGGCTCATTGTAAGTGCTTCCACCCGCAGCGATCGCTTTGGCAACGATGGCATCGACTTCGGCGCGACTCTCAAAAGATAAAGCTACAAGTACTTCTGCACTTTTGGTTGTGTCGCAAATTTCCTTGGGAGTAAAGGTCTTGAAATATTTCTCAACTAGAAGCATCACAAATATATCCTCAGCCACAATCATGCAAGTGGCATTCTCGTCAGTAAATTGGGGATTAAACTCATAGCCGAGTTTAGTAAAGAACTGCACAGATTTGTTGAGATCTTTGACGGGTAGGTTCACGAAGATTTTAGTAGCCATTGTTTTCTCCTTTGGAAATTCATTTGAAGTTCTAGGCAGGATTTTGATTCAGTCAATTGACTTTGAATCCTTGCTCTACCATTTAGTCGAATAGATGTTCGCGCGATCGACAAGTCGGCAAAATTTTTTGCTTTTGGGTTCAGCATTGTTCTCTAGTGCGGGGTTGAGTTAGCCGCCGAACTTACCCATCAACACACGACTTGGAAGGTTAGCACTCAGTTACAGGGCTGAAACCCAGTATCCTCGTTGAAAAGGCTAAAGTGCTCATCCTCTGAGACCCTTATTTGGTAAGGTTTTCAAAATAACCTTCCAAGTCGTGATCAACACTGTCTTATCAACGAGAATGCCGTCAACGACGCTAACCAGGCGATCGATTCGCAGCGTTTCGGTACCTTCAACAACAAACAGTTCTTCTTGTGCGCGATGAAGGCGATCGGGGCAGACGCGCTTACCGGGGGGAAAAATATCAAACGAGGTGCCGAGCTTTTTTGCCGCAGTGCCCATTGAGAGTTTTGAACGTTGCACCCCGTCCTAAGCCTATTGGCCATAGCTATATCTTGACTCACCTGCGATCGCGACACTTAACGTTTAGCTCTGAGCCAAGAACTGGAGTTCTTGGCTTATTTCAGTGCCATTCTGCTATGGTTGCTACAATGGCGAAAACTATGAGAAAGCAGCATGGCGCAGGTACGGCTAGAGAAAATTACCAAAAGATGGCAAAGTACTGACGTTATTGAAGACATTAATTTAGCCATCCCCGATGGCGAATTTTGGGTGTTGGTCGGCCCATCGGGTTGTGGTAAGTCCACCATCCTGCGCACGATCGCCGGATTGGAAGCCCCAACATCTGGCAATATTTATATCGGCGATCGCCTGGTGAACCAAATTCCCGCTCGCCAGCGCGATGTTGCTATGGTGTTCCAGAACTATGCCCTCTATCCCCACATGACCGTGGCAGAGAATCTGGCATTCGGCCTGCGCATGCGCCGAGCCGAGCCGCAAACCATTGACGATCGCGTCCTCTCTGTTGCCAAGTCGCTAGGGATCGACCATCTCCTCCAGCGCAAACCCACGCAGCTATCTGGCGGACAACAGCAACGGGTTGCCCTCGGTCGAGCGATCGCCAGAAACCCACAGGTATTTTTGCTAGACGAACCCCTATCCAACCTTGATGCCCAATTGCGCGACGATACCCGTGCCGAACTCAAGCTCCTGCATCAGAATCTTGGAATTACGATGATTTACGTCACCCACGACCAAACTGAAGCCATGACGATGGCAGATCGGATCGTGGTACTTGACAAGGGACGCATCCAGCAAATTGGCACGCCTATGGAAGTCTACGAGCAACCCCATAACCTTATGGTTGCCACCTTTTTGGGTAGCCCGCCGATGAATATCATTACAGCCACATGCAGGCACGATGCTTTTGCGATCGGCGAGCAAACTATTCCCTGTCCGGAAGCATGGCAATCGCTCCTGAGATCGGCTCAGGAAAAAACCGTCAAACTAGGCATCCGCCCCGAACATTTATGCTTTAGTCAATCCAATTCAAACGCCATCGCACTATACCTAAAAGCGATCGTAGTAGAACCCCTGGGCAGCGAAACCCTAATCCGAGCCTGCTTGCCTGACGACCCCAGCCAGATTCTGCAAATTAAAGTGATGGGCAATCTCCCCATCCGCCCCAACGAGCCAATCTCAGTTCAACTACAACTGGAACAACTATACTTATTCGATTCGCATACTGGCGATCGCTTGTCATAACAGCATAACCATAATTTTATGGAGTCTTTCCCGAAAGTTAGCATTTGCATCCCCACCTATAATGGTGCGGAATTCTTAGATAGCGCGATCGCTAGTGCCGTTGCCCAAACTTATCCCAACTTTGACATCATTATTTCCGACGATCGCTCCACGGATAATACGGTAGCGATCGCCCAAACCTGGCAGCAAAAATCCTCTGTCCCCATTGTCCTGTTGCAGCACGAACGCTATGGTCTGGTTGAGAACTGGAACTATTGCGTGGAATACACAACCCAAACCAACGACCCGCCCGCATACATTAAATTCCTATTTCAAGATGACTTGTTAACACCTGATTGCCTTGAGTGTATGGTCAAAGCTGCCCAACAAGATCGCGACATCGGTCTAGTGTTCGGTCGTCGCAAGTTGCTTTATGGTAATTCGGAGATATTACCTCCCGCGAAACAATGGCTGCACGATCTGCACCAAGCCTGGCACAACCTGCAACCCATACAGGCTGGAATTAATTTGATTAGCGATCGCAACTTCTTACGCCAGCCCGACAATAAAATTGGCGAACCAACCAGTGTACTAATTAAAAGCACTGTATTTAACAAATTAGGGCTATTTGACCGATCGCTGCGTCAGTTCTGCGATCTGGAAATGTGGCTCCGGATCGCGGCACATCACCAGGTTGCTTTTGTGGATCGAGAGCTAGCTACATTCCGCATTCATCACCAGCAAACCACCAATACAAATGTGGCTCAAGATCGGATCTGGGCAGAAATTTACCAAGTATGGCTCAAGCTTGTCTTCCACCCTACCTATAAGAGTATTACTCTAACCATACGCAGGAATATTTACTTGCATCTATGGCAAAGCCTAATAAGAGAATGTCTTGGAAGCATCAGACACCATCGCTGGCACCGCCTGCAACAAATCGGTGTATTGACTGTTGATGCTTGTCGTTTTCTCTTTATGCCCTGGCAAGACTTGCCTCCAGTAATTTCACGGTCATAGCCTAGGCAAAGATTATAGCTATGGCCAATAGGCTTAGGACGGGGTGCAGGGGTTCCACCCCTGCGTGGGAGCGCAGCTCCCACACCCCCTGTCCTAACAGATCTGTCTACGGCTATTAACTAATTGACCTTACTCAGAACTATAATCTCTGTTGACCTACATATAGCACTCCCAAAAGTACAAAACATGCGAATCTTGTTTCTTCATCCTAACTTTCCGGCTCAGTACCGCCATGTGGCAACTGTGTTTGGTAAAGACCCCAAAAACAAAGTCGTTTTTGGGACTAGAACGCAGAACGATTCTAGTATTGCTGGAGTGCAAAAAGTCTACTTTCAAGTATTACGAGAAGCTAGAGCTGAAACGCATCACTATGTCCGCACTCAAGAAAGTGCCGTACTACACGGACAAGCTGTTTATCGCATGTGCATAGATCTAAAAGCAGCAGGCTTCACTCCCGATATTATCTGCGGTCACTCGGGTTGGGGACCGACTCTCTACGTCAAGGATGTATATCCAGACACGCCCCTACTTTGTTACTTTGAATGGTACTACCACGGGCGCGGCTCGGATGCCGATTTCGACCCCACCGATCCCCTCTCAGCAGACGACTACCCCCGCATTCGCACCAAAAATACCCCCATTCTGATGGATTTAGCGGCAAGCGATTGGGGGCTATCTCCCACACACTGGCAAAAATCTCAGTTTCCCGCTATATTTCATTCCAAAATCTCTGTTCTCCACGATGGTGTAGATACCGATTACTTCCAGCCACTTCCCAATGCTAAGCTAGTAATCCCCGATCTCGATCTATCTCATGTTGACGAAATTGTTACCTATGTAGCGCGGGGAATGGAACCATATCGAGGCTTCCCACAATTTATCGAAGCCATAGGACATTTACAGAAAATGCGCCCCAACTGCCACGCTGTCATCGTAGGCGAAAATCGCGTTTGCTATGGTAAAGCCGCACCCCAAGGCACAACCTACAAAGACTTAATGCTAGAGAAAGTACCGCTTGATATGTCGCGAGTACATTTTACGGGGCCGCTTCCCTATTCTCATTATTTAAAAGTAATTCAAGCTTCATCAGTTCACGTATACCTTACCCGACCCTTTGTCCTTTCCTGGTCGATGATTGAAACCATGTCAACTGGATGCCTCGTCATCGGTTCCGATACTCCACCTGTAAGAGAAGTGATTAGCGATGGTGAGAACGGACTACTTGTAGATTTCTTTAACCCCAAGCAAATTGCCCACC
>NZ_KB235914.1:1468382-1482528 GCF_000332175.1 Pseudanabaena sp. PCC 6802
ACACCCCCTTCTCGTTTTCATCTGAAAACTGCTATAAATGCGCACAATGCGATCGCTTCGCATGACTTGACTCTAGCAACGCCATTTTTCTCCCCCCTAAACTGATACAAAAGAGGTAAGAGTTGGAACATTACCTTGCACCACGGCAACCAGATCCGAGCCGAGATAAAGCGCCGTACCGGAAGCGATCCCTGGCGGTCTGGCTCCGCCGATCGTCAATGGCTCGCTCGCACGGACTTGAATCAGATCGCCAGCACCAAAGTCAGTAATGAGGGCATAATCAGATATCCCATTCCCGAGGTAGTAAGTTCTGGTGCTATCGCCGAGGATGAAGCGATCGCTCCCACTATTTCCTGTTAATCTATCTATCTCACCAATTCCAAAGCCGCTCGCAGGATCGACCCCTGTCAGAGTGTCGTTGTCGCCTCCTCCCAATAGCGTATCGTTGCCCAATCCACCCGTGAGAAAGTCGTTCCCCAAACCGCCGTCGATGGAATCGTTGCCAGCCAGACCGGATAAGGTGTCCAGACCTGCTAAGCCGGAAATCGTATCGTTGCCCGCGCTGCCGTTGAGAGAATCGTTCCCTGCGGTGCCAACAATGATATCATCGTTAACGATCGCACCCATCGCCGTATCAGTTCCTATCAGCGCTCCATTCGTCGGGTTAGAGAGCGTAACCGTAAAGTTCTCATCTGGTTCGACTACCGTGTCGCCTGCGATGTTAATAGTGATGTCCTTACTGGTCTGGCTCGCGGTAAAGCTGAGCGTTCCTGAGGGCAACGTACCGCTAAAATCCGTTGCATTAGCAGGATTGCCTCCACTGCCCGTCACTACCCAGCTCACGTTGTTCGTTCCGGTCGTATCGCCCGTGCGCGTTACTGTAAATGTAAAGGCTTTATTGCCGCTATTCCCTTCGGTTTGATTCGCTAGTTTGGGGACGATCGCAAAGGTGGGAACAGTATCGTCGTTGAGAATTGTATCTGTGGCAGCCGCCACCCCAATTACCGCTCCTCCAGATGCATTAGTGAGGGTTACGGTAAAAGTCTCATCCGGCTCGTTCGCAATATCTCCCCGCACCTGCACGGTCAGAGTTTGGCTGGTTTGTCCTGCGAAGAAAGCGAGAGAGCCAGTGGGAAAGAATCCACCGAAGTCAGCGGCATCAGCAGGATGGGTACCGCTGCCGCTGACTGTATAATTCACGAGCGTAAAATCGTTGATATTGGAGTTGCGAGTAACATTAAGGGTGAAGTTCGTATAGCCACTGTTACCTTCCGGCTGGCTAACATTGACAGGAGTAATGGAGATGCCATCATCGTTCTGAATCGTTCCTAATGCACTGCCTGTGGTAATTGTGGCTCCAATCGATGGGTTGGAGAGAGTCACAGTAAAGTTCTCGTTGGGTTCCACTGCTGTATCGCCATTGACGGCAATGGTGATGGTCTTGGTCGTCTCATTGGCACCAAAGCTAACCGTGCCAGTAGGAAGAGTGCCACCTGCAAAGTCTATGCCATTGGCGGGATTGGCTCCACTGCCCGCTACTGTCCAATCTGCTGTAGTAGTCCCATTGAGATCGCCCGTGCGCGTCACGGTGAACGTAAAGGCTTTGGTGCCACTGCTGCCTTCTGCAGATGTAGCGCTGGCATCTGCCGCGATCGCCAGATTCGCATCGTCGTTCAGTATCGTACCCATCGCAGTAGATGTAGTGATGTTAGCTCCCGATGGATTGGACAGCGTCACAGTGAAGTTCTCATTTGCTTCCGCCACCGTGTCGCTGTTGACAGCAACGGTGATGGTTTTGGTATTTTCGTTGGCGGCAAAGTTTACCGTGCCGCTGGGAAGTGAGCCACCAAAGTCAGACCCATCGGCGGGATTCGCTCCCGTACCCGTCACGGCCCAATTGGCCGAAGAGGCACCCGTCGTATTGCCCGTACGAGAAACTGTAAATGTAAAAGCTTTAGTACCGCTATTTCCTTCTGTGGCTGTAGCGCTGGCATCCGCCGCGATCGCTAGAGCCGTGTCGTCGTTCAGAATCGTGCCCGTCGCAGTGGATGTCGCGATGTTAGCTCCAGTTGCATTGGAAAGCATCACGGTGAAGTTCTCATCTGGTTCCACCACCGTGTCGCCGCTGACAGCAACGGTGATGGTTTTGGTATTTTCGTTGGCGGCAAAGTTTACCGTACCGCTGGGAAGCGTACCGCCAAAGTCAGCCCCATCGGCGGGATTCGCTCCCGTACCCGTCACTGCCCAATTTGCCGATGAGGTGCCGGTCGTATCGCTCGTACGAGTCACCGTAAATGTAAAGGCTTTAGTACCGCTATTGCCCTCTGTAGCCGTAGCGCTGGCATCTGCGGCGATCGCCAGATCCGTGTCGTCGTTCAGTATCGTACCCGTCGCAGTAGATGTCGCGAGCGTAGCTCCCGACGCATTGGAAAGCGTCACGGTGAAGTTCTCATTGGGTTCCACCACCGCATCGCCGCTGACAGCAACAGTGATGGTTTTGCTGGTCTCGTTGGCGGCAAAGTTTACCGTACCGCTGGGAAGCGTACCGCCAAAGTCAGACCCATCGGCGGGATTCGCTCCCGTACCCGTCACCGCCCAATTGGCCGATGAGGCACCAGTCGTATCGCCCGTACGAGTCACCGTAAACGTAAAAGCCTTGGTGCCGCTGTTGCCTTCCGTGGCCGTGGCGCTGGCATTCGCCGCGATCGCTAAACTCGCATCGTCGTTCAGTATCGTGCCCGTCGCAGTAGACGTAGTGATGTTAGCTCCAACTGATGGATTGGATAGCGTCACGGTGAAGTTCTCATTGGGTTCCACAGTCGTGTCGCCGCTGACAGCAACGGTGATGGTTTTAGTTGTCTCATTCGCCGCGAAGTTGACTGTGCCGCTGGGAAGTGAGCCACCAAAGTCAACCCCATCGGCGGGATTCGCTCCCGTTCCTGTCACCGCCCAATCTGCCGATGAGGTGCCAGTTGTATCGCCCACACGCGTTACCGTAAACGTGAAGGCTTTGGTACCGCTGTTGCCTTCCGTTTGCGAGGCATTCGTTGCAGCGATCGCCAGATCCGTGTCGTCGTTCAGTATCGTACCCGTAGCTATCGATGTCGCGATGTTAGCTCCAGTTGCATTGGAAAGCGTCACGGTGAAGTTCTCATTGGCTTCCACCACCGTGTCGCCGCTGACAGCGACCGTTATCGTTTTGCTCGTCTCGTTAGCGGCAAAGTTTACCGTGCCCGATGCAAACGTACCATCAAGGTCAGTCGCATCGGCGGGATTTGCTCCCGTTCCCCCTACTGTCCAATTGGCAGAGGATGCACCGCTGATATTGCCCACACGCGTCACCGTAAACGTAAAGGCTTTAGTCCCACTGTTGCCTTCTGTTTGCGAGGCGTTCGTCGCAGCGATTGCCAGATCCGTGTCGTCGTTCAGAATTGTGCCCGTCGCTGTAGGTGTAATAATAGTAGCTCCAGATGTGTTGGAGAGCGTTACAGCGAAACCTTCATCTGGTTCCACTGTGGCATCGCCGCTGACAGCAACGGTGATGGTTTTGGTAGTTTCATTAGCAGCAAAACTGACAGTGCCTGATGGCAACGTACCTCCAAAGTCTGTAGCATTAGCGGGACTCGCTCCACTACCACGCACCGTCCAAGTTGCTGCAGAGGTACTGTTGAGAAAACTCGTACGAGTTACGGTAAATGTAAAAGCTTTAGTGCCGCTGTTGCCTTCCGTGGCTGTGGCACTGGCATTCGCTGCGATCGCTAAATCTGAAGTGGATGAATTTAGCAATATTGAGACGCTAGCGGAGGAAAAGCTCGTTATAGAAGTCGCAGCAAGGTCGAATTTGCCGTCACCGTTGAAGTCGCCAACGCTAACTGAAGTGGGACGTTCACCCATAGCAAAATTGGTAGCAGTTCCAAAACTGCCCGACCCGCTCCCTAGCAAGACGCTGACGTTGGCGGAGTCAAAGTTTGCCACAGCGAGGTCGAGTTTACCGTCACCATTGAAGTCGTTGAAGTCGCCAACGCTAACTGAAATGGGTCCACTCCCCACCGCAAAACTGGTGGCAGCTCCAAAACTGCCCGACCCATTCCCTAACAGGATATAGACTTTGTTATATTCAATGGCTGTTACAGCGAGGTCTAGTTTGCGATCGCCGTTGAAGTCCCCGATGCTGACGGATCTGGGACGGGTTCCTAAATAAAAATTGGTAGCAGCTCCAAAACTGCCCGACCCATTCCCTAACAGGACGCTTACATTGTAGGAGCCAAAGTTTGCTACAGCGAGGTCGAGTTTGCCGTCACCGTTGAAGTCGCCAACGCTAACTGAAGTGGGACGTTCACCCACAGCAAAATTGTTAGCAGTTCCAAAACTGCCCGACCCATTCCCTAACAGGACGCTTACATTGTCGACGCTAGGGTCGGAGCCCAAGTTTGCCACAACGAGGTCGGTTTTGCCGTCACCGTTGAAGTCGCCGACGCTGACTGAAAAGGGATAAGTCCCCACAGCAAAATTGTTAGCAGTTCCAAAACTGCCCGACCCATTCCCTAAGAGGATGCCGACGCTGGATCTGACCTTGTTCGCCACAGCGAGGTCGGTTTTGCCGTCACCGTTGAAGTCGCCCACGGCGACAGAATAAGCATCCCCCTCTGATGAAAAATTGTTGGTAGCACCAAAACTGCCCGACCCATCCCCTAACAGGATGCTGACACCTGTAGATATGTTCGCTACAGCGAGGTCAGGTTTGCGATCGCCGTTGAAGTCAGCGATGCTGACGGATTGGGGAAAATTCCCCACAGCAAAGGTTTGGGAGCTAAAGTTGAGGGTCATGGAGGTGCTCTTTACAAGTTAACACCACAATCCTATAACGAAGAATCGTGAAATTCTTGGAAAATTATTGGGGAGCGCGATCGCGGGATAGCTAATTGATAAGGGAATCTAAATAGCGATCGCATTCTTCCAGGTTCGCAAAATCCAACAGAGCGAGACCCAATTCTTCGAGTTGTTCGACTGCAAGATTGTTGATGCGTTCGACGGTGCGATCGCTCAACACGCCAAATCGCTTAGTTAGTAAACGTATCAGCAAAAGACTAGCTTCGTTCTGCCTGCCTTCTTCTCTGCCCTCTTCGTTTAGCTTCTTGATATACTCTGGTCTGTTTCAGGTCGTTCAACGCAAACATTGCTTCAATCTCCTGACGGCTTAATTTGGGGAACTTTAGTACCATCAAGCTCTCTAGCAATTCTACAACAACTTGCCGAAATGATGCATCCGCAATTTCTGCCCGCGTGCGTTTGATTAATTGCCCGACTAGAGGTTTGGTCTGGCTGGCTTTGCTAGTAATCAACTGAATCAGACCAATTGCAAGCGATCCTGACGGTAACTCGTCAAGATAGATCCGCAGAATGCGTCCGCTCGCGATCGCTTCTTGCTGATAAAGAGTCAAAGATTTAACATCAAATCTACGCTTGGCGAAAATCGCAACTGCTATCCAATCTTGCTGCGGCTTGTACTGCTTGAGATATAGCGGTTTTCATTTGAGAACGGGTTTTATTGACGGGGTGAAGGGGTTCCACCCCTTCTTGGGGGCAATGCCCCCAAACCCCCTGCTCTTTCCGATCTAAAAACCGCTATACATATGAATCTTCGCCAGCAGTTCCCAATAAAAATCGAGATTATGTTGGAACTGAACTTCGACAAAGTAAATCGGTTTGTCCAGCGCATTCGGCATGAAGATGCCATCAAAGCGAAAAGCTTTAGCTTTCACTTCAAGGGAGGTAAACTCGTAAGCATCTGCCTCTGTCAATGGGCGATCGATTAACTCGAATAACAAAGTATTGAAAGTCAGGAAGAGTTCGTAAAAGATAGTATCGCTTCGCATGACTTGACTCTAGCAACGCCATTTTTCTCCCCCCTAAACTGATACAAAAGAGGTAAGAGTTGGAACATTCCCTTGCACCACGGCAACCAGATCCGAGCCGAGATAAAGTGCCGTACCGGAAGCGATCCCTGGTGGTCTGGCTCCGCCAATCGTCAATGGCTCGCTCGCATGGACTTGAATCAGATCGCCAGCACCAAAGTCAGTAATGAGAGCATAATCAGATATCCCATTGCCAAGGTAGTAAGTTCTGGTGCTATCGCCGAGGATGAAGCGATCGCTCCCACTATTTCCTGTTAATCTATCTATCTCACCAATTCCAAAGCCGCTCGCAGGATCGACACCCGTCAGCGTGTCGTTGTCGCCTCCTCCCAATAGCGTATCGTTGCCCAATCCACCCGTGAGAAAGTCGTTCCCCAAACCGCCGTCGATGGAATCATTACCAGCCAGACCGGATAAGGTGTCCAGACCGCCCAAGCCGGAAATCGTGTCTTTACCCGCACTACCGGGGAGAGAGTCATTTCCTGCGGTGCCAACAATGATATCGTCGTTAACGATCGCACCCGTCGCCGTATCAGTTCCTATCAGCGCTCCATTCGTCGGGTTAGAGAGCGTAACCGTAAAGTTCTCATCTGGTTCGACTACCGTGTCGCCTGCGATGTTAATAGTGATGTCCTTACTGGTCTGGCTCGCGGTAAAGCTGAGCGTTCCTGAGGGCAACGTACCGCTAAAATCCGTTGCATTAGCAGGATTGCCTCCACTGCCCGTCACTACCCAGTTCACGTTGTTCGTTCCGGTCGTATCGCCCGTGCGCGTTACTGTAAATGTAAAGGCTTTATTGCCGCTATTCCCTTCGGTTTGATTCGCTAGTTTGGGGGCGATCGCAAAGGTGGGAACAGTATCGTCGTTGAGAATTGTATCTGTGGCAGCCGCCACCCCAATTACCGCTCCTCCAGATGCATTAGTGAGGGTTACGGTAAAAGTCTCATCCGGCTCGTTCGCAATATCTCCCCGCACCTGCACGGTCAGAGTTTGGCTGGTTTGTCCTGCGAAGAAAGCGAGAGAGCCAGTGGGAAAGAATCCACCGAAGTCAGCGGCATCAGCAGGATGGGTACCGCTGCCGCTGACTGTATAGTTCACGAGCGTAAAATCGTTGATATTGGAGTTGCGAGTAACATTAAGGGTGAAGTTCGTATAGCCACTGTTACCTTCCGGCTGGCTAACATTGACAGGAGTAATGGAGATGCCATCATCGTTCTCAATAGTTCCTAATGCACTGGCTGTCGGAATTGTCGCTCCAATCGATGGGTTGGAGAGAGTCACAGTAAAGTTCTCGTTGGGTTCCACTGCTGTATCGCCATTGACGGCAATGGTGATGGTCTTGGTCGTCTCATTGGCACCAAAGCTAACCGTGCCAGTAGGAAGAGTGCCACCTGCAAAGTCTATGCCATTGGCGGGATTGGCTCCACTGCCCGCTACTGTCCAATCTGCTGTAGTAGTCCCATTGAGATCGCCCGTGCGCGTCACGGTGAACGTAAAGGCTTTGGTACCGCTGTTGCCTTCCGTGGCTGTGGCACTGGCATTCGCCGCGATCGCCAGTCCAGCATCGTCATTGAGAATCGTACCCGCAGCAGTGGATGTCGCGATGTTAGCTCCAGTTGCATTGGAAAGCGTCACGCTGAAGTTCTCATCTGGTTCTACTGTGGTATCGCCGCTGACCGCGACCGTTATCGTTTTGCTGGTCTCGTTGGCAGCAAAGCTCACCGTGCCGCTGGAAAGCGTACCGCCAAAGTCAGTAGCATTAGCAGGATTGCCCCCGCTACCCGTCACCGCCCAATTTGCGGAAGCGGTTCCGGTCGTATTGCCCGTGCGCGTCACCGTAAACGTAAAAGCCTTGGTGCCGCTGTTTCCTTCTGTGGCCGTGGCGCTGGCATCTGCGGCGATCGCTAAACTCGCATCGTCGTTCAGTATCGTGCCCGTCGCAGTAGACGTAGTGATGTTAGCTCCAACTGATGGATTGGATAGCGTCACGGTGAAGTTCTCATTGGGTTCCACAGTCGTGTCTCCGCTGACAGCAACCGTGATGGTTTTGCTGGTCTCGTTGGCGGCAAAGTTTACCGTACCGCTGGGAAGCGTACCGCCAAAGTCAGCCCCATCGGCGGGATTCCCTCCCGTACCCGTCACTGCCCAATTTGCCGATGAGGTGCCGGTCGTATCGCCCGTACGAGTCACCGTAAATGTAAAAGCTTTGGTACCGCTATTGCCCTCTGTAGCCGTGGCGCTGGCATCTGCCGCGATCGCTAAACTCGCATCGTCGTTCAGTACCGTACCCGTCGCAGTGGCTGTAGAAATGGTAGCCCCAACTGATGGATTGGAAAGTGTCACGTTGAAGTTCTCATTGGGTTCCACCACCGTGTCGCCGTTGACGTTGACCGTTATCGTTTTGCTCGTCTCGTTGGCAGCAAAATTTACCGTGCCCGTGGGCAGCGTGCCCCCAGCAAAATCCGTAGCGTTGGCGGGATTGACTCCAGTTCCTGCTACTGTCCAATCTGCTGTAGTCGTTCCACTGGGATCTCCCGTGCGGGTCACTGTGAATGTAAAGGCTTTCGTGCCGCTATCACCTTCGGTGGCTGTAGCGCTGGCATCCGCCGCGATCGCTAAACTCGCATCGTCGTTCAGTATCGTGCCCGTCGCAGTAGACGTAGTGATGTTAGCTCCAACTGATGGATTGGATAGCGTCACGGTGAAGTTCTCATTGGGTTCCACAGTCGTGTCGCCGCTGACAGCAACGGTGATGGTTTTAGTTGTCTCATTCGCCGCGAAGTTGACTGTGCCGCTGGGAAGTGAGCCACCAAAGTCAGCCCCATCGGCGGGATTCCCTCCCGTACCCGTCACCGCCCAATCTGCCGATGAGGTGCCAGTTGTATCTCCCGTTCGAGTCACTGTAAACGTAAAGGCTTTGGTACTGCTATTGCCCTCTGTAGACGTGGCGCTGGCATCTGCCGCGATCGCCAGATTCGCGTCGTCGTTCAGAATCGTACCCGTAGCAGTAGGTGTAGCGATGCTAGCTCCTGATGCATTGGAAAGCGTCACGGTGAAGTTCTCATTGGGTTCCACAGTCGTGTCGCCGTTGACAGCAACGGTGATGGATTTGGTAGTCTCATTCGCCGCGAAGTTTACCGTGCCGCTGGGAAGCGTACCGCCAAAGTCAGATCCATCGGTGGGATTCGCACCGCTACCCGTCACCGTCCAATTGGCCGATGAGGTGCCAGTCGTAACGCCCGTACGAGAAACTGTGAATGTAAAGGCTTTAGTACCGCTATTGCCCTCTGTTTGCGAGGCGTTCGTCGCCGCGATCGCCAGCCCCGTGTCATCATTTTGAATCGTACCTGTAGCAGTGGATGTAGTGATGTTAGCTCCCGATGCATTGGAGAGCGTGACGGTGAAATTCTCATTCGGTTCTACAACCGTGTCGCCGCTGACAGCGACGGTGATGGTTTTGGTAGTTTCGTTGGCAGCGAAGCTCACCGTGCCACTGGGAAGCGTACCGCTAAAGTCAGCCGCATCGGCGGGATTGGCTCCCGAACCAGTTACTGCCCAAGCTGCGGAGGAAGTACCGCTGGTATTACCCGTGCGGGTCACGGTGAACGTGAAGGCTTTCGTGCCACTGTTGCCTTCGGTTTGCGTGGCATTGGTCGCCGCGATCGCCAGCCCCGTGTCATCGTTTTGAATCGTGCCTGTAGCAGTAGATGTAGCGATGCTAGCTCCCGATGGATTGGATAGCGTCACGGTGAAGTTCTCATTGGGTTCCACAGTCGTGTCGCCGTTGACAGCAACGGTGATGGTTTTGGTAGTCTCATTCGCCGCGAAGTTTACCGTGCCGCTGGGAAGCGTACCGCCAAAGTCTGCCGCATTGGCGGGATTCGCACCGCTACCCGTCACGGCCCAATTGGCCGAAGCGGTTTCGGTCGTACTGCCCGTCCGAGTCACCGTAAACGTAAAAGCTTTTGTACCGCTGTTGCCTTCCGTGGCCGTGGCGCTGGTATTCGCCGCGATCGTCAATGCCTTCTCGCTGAAGGTTTTGCCATATAGATCGTCGTTGTTGTAGTCGATGCCGACGCCGATCGCGCCCGTAGTGACTTTGCCGTCCGCATCGCCCGCATTGTTGCCTGAGAAGCTGACCTGAGCTAGGGAGATGGTCGGCAAGACCGTGGGCATGCCCTGGTTGTTGACATTGGTGTTGGTGGTGGACTTCATGGCAAAGATCGCGCCGCCGTAGCCTTTGCCGTTCTCATACCCAGTTCCGCCCGTGGTGCTGTTGCTGTTGAAGGCGACGGTATTGAGGGTGAGGCTGCCGCTACGGATGAAGATCGCCCCACCCATGCCCGCGCCACCCCCTGATACAGGTACCACCTCTTTACCACCACCGTCGTACGGCTCGCTGGGCGAAGCATTTCCACCGCCAAAGCCACCCTGACCACCAGCGCCCGTAAACCCCTGGAGGCGGAGCGCAACGCCAAATGCGTCAAGATCCGGGATGGGAGTTCCACCTTTGCCACCGCCAGCGCCGTAGCCACCGTTGCCACCGTTGCCGCCATTCCCTTTAACCGTAGCGGGGAAACCGTTATCCCTACCGACATCGCCCCCTTTGCCGCCGACACCACCGCCACCACCAAAGCCACCAGCACCCCCATTCCCCCCATTCCCGCCGGGAGTGGGGGCGTCATCGGGAAATGGTCGAGGGAAGACTACATCGCCTCCACTGCCCCCTTGACCGCCTTTGCCGCCGGCAGCACCAAACCCGCCATTACCGCCATTACCGCCCCGACCGCCGCCGCCCGTGGTGTAACCGATACCGCCTGCGCCCGCAAAATTACCGCCTCCCCCGTCCATACCAAAGCCGCCGTTGCCGCCGTTGCCGCTGTTGCCACCAGCCCTACCTCTGTCACCCTTGTAACCCGTCCCGCCAGGGCCACCAAACCCGCCATAGCCTCCGGGTCCACCATCAGTACCGTTGGGGGCAGTAATCGTCCCATCCGTCCCCCTAGCCCCATTATTGGCAGAGTTAGCAAGGTATCTCAACCCAATGCCATAAAAATCTGAACTTGCAGCCGAGCTGCCGCCAAGAGCCTGGTTATTGGCAAACGTGGCGTTGCTAATCTTGACATTGCCGCCATAGATAAACAGCGCCCCTCCCATGCCAGCACTTCTAGAACCCCCTTGGGCGCGACCATTGCTGAAATTCAGGTTGTTCAGATCGATCGTGCCGCTCTTAACGAAGAGGATGCGTCGTTCGTTGTTGCCGCTAATGGTGAAGTTGCCGCCATTTACCGTTAAACCCACATCTTCTGTAATGGTCGGCAGGTCAGCGGTGAGGGTAATGTTGCCGGTGATGTTAATCGTGTCTGCTTGACCATTGGTTTTAGAGGCGGTAATGGCATCGCGCAGTTCTTCAAAGGTGTCAACATTATTGAATGTAGCCATGGGTGTTCCCTCGATCGCTTGAGTTAGTAACTTGAGTTGGGACTAAATCAAAAACAACACTACTTGTAGCGTCTTTTTCGATTTAATCGATCTCAATCGATTTTAAAAACACTACCTGCGGCATTAGTCCAAACTTAAATAATAAATTAAACCAGAACAAAGACAAAGAACCTGCTGTAACTGTAAATGACCTTAAGGAGGTGATGAACCCAGTAAAATCGTTCCAGACTGGGTGAAGCGCTGGGCTGGGAGATTGGGAGCCATAGACTCTGGAGATTGGCCGATCTCTCGCCCTAGTAGACGCTGGGTCAGCGGAATCAAGCGGGAATTGGCCCGAAACTCATGCACCATCAAGCCATAGTCGTGCAAATCCACAAAACTTTGGCCGAACGGATCGAAAAAATGCTCTCTACGAATGCCTTCTAGCCGAAACCCCAGGCTGGTTAACCCACTCTGAGCATTGGTGTTGTACGGATAAGTGACGGCATAGAGCTTGTGGAGCTGATAGCGGTTGAAGGCCAGATCGAGCATCAGCAAACTGGCTTCCAGTCCGTGCCCTACCGATCGATGTTTAGTATCAAATAGCCCGATCGAATATTCGGCCCGACGGTGCAAAGCGCTGTATTCCGACAAGCTACAAATACCGATCGGTCCCCACTGGCGATGTACGATCGCCAGCTCTAAGTAGTGCTCCTGTCCGGGAGGAATGTGCTGCCGCTGCACCAGGTGGCGCTGCACCTCGCTGGCATTGGCAGGCTGATAGTTCAGGTTATAGAGTCGCATGAAATCCGGCTGGCTGAAGGCTTTGTCAAACAGCATCTGGGCATCGTTGGGCATCGTGCGCCGTAGAGAGAGCGATCGACCTTGGCACAGCACCTGAGCGCTAGCAGTCATGACTCATTGCTCTCCAACAGACCGGGATAAAAGATCTGGTAAAACCAGGAGAACTGCCGCTGCAACTCGGCTTGAATGCGGGTTGGGATCAAGTGCTGTTGGGGCTCGCGTAGGGCGGAATAGGTCTGGTGGGGATATTTGAAGCGGTAATAGCTATCGCTCTCATGGGGACGCACCGTCAAGTTTTGAAAGTCCCACGCGATCGAGGGCAGCCCCAGCCACTGCAGGAAAGTCTGCATCACCCGCTGCGGTTCGCCGAGCAGATCTTCAAAAATGATGTAGAACAGATGCTGCTGGAGCTGACTGTCGATGTCCTGCAGGGATTCTATGGATCGCAGCGGTGCCCCCACAACGCCGCTGCTGCCGAACAGGCTTTCGGCTCGCCCATAGCGAGAAAGGTTGGCTAAACGATCGGGAAAATCGAGCAGTAAGGTCTTCTGGTGTTGCGCTTCGATCGAGCCGTAGATCTGCCCTAATTCCCGGATGCAGACTACCATTTTGAAGTCCGGATCGAGGTAGTTGACCAGTTCTAGATGCTGTAACCAGCCGCGATTCTTATCGACGACCCAGCCCCGATCGTTTTCGGCAAACCAACCGTTGATGAAGCCTCGAAAGGCATTGCACAATTGCTGGTAGGTACGATCGAAGTCCGGGTCCATTTGGGCTAGCAAAAAGTCATTATCGCTGAGAGAATAGCGCAGTCCGGTCAAGGTTTGACACAGCGGTGAACTGTAACCGGGACAATAGATGTCAGGATGATGAGCCAGCAATTGGCACAGCAAGGTAGAACCTGAGCGTGGCAATCCAGTGATATAGATAATCTGGTTATCTAGCATTGAGCATTGAGCCTCCGGAACAAATCGGGATAGAAAGTTCTAGCTTACTTGAATCAATACCACGATCCAGATCTGCATTTGGCACTTGTCTCTTGCAAATGATAGTTCACCTCTCAAAGTTTCTCAGAACCTAAATTACAGAGATGCAACTTAGTTGAAACATTGCCTCAATCTCCTGACGACTTAACTTGGAAAACTTCGACGCTAAAACAGTCTCTAGCAATTCTATGCTAGATTGCCGAACTGCTGCATCGGCAATCTAGCCTGGATTATTCACCAACTCGTACAACCCTGACAGCAGAAGTATAGCGGTTTTTAATTGAGAACAGGTTTTATTGACGGGGTGAAGGGGTTCCACCCCTTCTTGGGGGCAACGCCCCCAAACCCCCTTCTCGTTTTCATCTGAAAACCGCTATACTCCAAAAAACAGACTGTATTTTGGACAGATCGTCAAATTGGTTTCCCAGTAAGGCTTTTGAGGATTTTTGCGGATCGTCACGAATAATGCAGGTTAGATCGCTTCATCTCTCCAATAGAAAAAACAGCGATCGCCCCTTATTTCGCATCAGCCTGGGCTTAAACCGCAACGAAAGAGAGTGCTGTGGGAACGTTGCCCTGCACCACGGCAACCAGATCCGAGCCGAGATAAAGCGCCGTACCGGAAGCGATCCCTGGCGGTCTGGCTCCGCCAATCGTCAATGGTTCGCTCGCACGGACTTGAATCAGATCGCCAGCACCAAAGTCAGTAATGAGGACATAATCAGATATCCCATTCCCGAGATAGTAAGTTCTGGTGCTATCGCCGAGAATGAAGCGATCGCTCCCACTATTTCCGGTTAATCTATCTATCTCACCAATTCCAAAGCCGCTCGCAGGATCGACCCCTGTCAGAGTGTCGTTGTCGCCTCCTCCCAATAGCGTATCGTTGCCCAATCCGCCCGTAAGAAAGTCGTTACCCAAACCGCCGTCGATGGAATCATTGCCAGCCAGACCGGATAAGGTGTCCAGACCGCCCAAGCCGGAAATCGTGTCGTTGCCTGCACTGCCTGTCAGAGAATC
>NZ_KB235914.1:1482628-1489267 GCF_000332175.1 Pseudanabaena sp. PCC 6802
TGAAGGGTTGAGGCTAGAAGGTTTGGAAGGCGGGATTGACACCAGTCCCTGTTACTGCCCAATCGGCTGTTGTGGCACCGCTGGTATCGCCCGTGCGCGTCACTGTGAAGGTGAAAGCTTTGGTACCGCTATTGCCTTCGGTTGCAGTGGCGCTAGCATCGGCAGCGATCGCTAGAGCTGTGTCATCGTTTTGAATGGTGCCATTAGCCGTTGCTGTTGCGATCGTAGCTGCAGCAGATGGATTGGAGAGCGTGACAGTGAAGTTCTCATCTGGTTCTATTGTGGTGTCACCGCTGACGTTTACGGTAATCGTTTTGCTGGTCTCATTGGCTGCGAAGCTAACCGTGCCCGTGGGAAACGTGCCGCCGAAGTCGGTGGCATTGGCGGGATTGACACCAGTCCCCGTCACTGCCCAATCGGCTGTTGTAGCACCACTGGTATCGCCCGTGCGCGTCACTGTGAAGGTGAAAGCTTTGGTACCGCTATTGCCTTCGGTTGCAGTGGCGCTAGCATCGGCAGCGATCGCCAGAGCCGTGTCATCGTTTTGAATCGTACCCGTAGCAGTGGATGTTGTGATGCTAGCCCCAGAAGCGTTGGAAAGGGTGACGGTGAAGTTCTCATCAGGTTCCACAGTCGTGTCACCGCTGACGGCAACGGTGATGGTTTTGGTCGTCTCATTGGCAGCGAAGCTAACCGTACCCGTGGGAAGCGTGCCACCGAAGTCAGCAGCATTGGCGGGATTGCCACCAGTCCCTGTTACTGCCCAATCGGCTGTTGTGGTTCCACTGGTATCGCCAGTGCGCGTCACTGTGAAGGTGAAAGCTTTGGTACTGCTATTGCCTTCGTTTGCAGTGGCACTGGCATCGGCGGCGATCGCTAGAGCTGTGTCATCATTTTGGATCGTACCCGTAGCAGTGGATGTTGTGATGCTAGCCCCAGAAGCGTTGGAAAGGGTGACGGTGAAGTTCTCATCAGGTTCCACAGTCGTGTCACCGCTGACGGCAACAGTGATGGTTTTGGTCGTCTCATTGGCAGCGAAGTTGACCGTACCAGTGGGCAGCGTACCGCCAAAGTCAGCAGCATTGGCGGGATTGCCACCAGTACCCGTCACTGCCCAATCGGCTGTTGTGGTTCCACTGGTATCGCCAGTGCGCGTCACTGTGAAGGTGAAAGCTTTGGTACCGCTATTGCCTTCGGTTGCAGTGGCGCTGGCATCGGCAGCAATCGCTAGAGCTGTGTCATCGTTTTGAATGGTGCCAGTCGCAGTAGCGGTAGTAATGTTTGCTCCAGATGCGTTGGAGAGCGTCACCGTAAAGTTCTCATCTGGTTCGACAGTCGTGTCGCCGCTGACATTGACTGTAATCGTTTTACTTGTCTCGTTGGCAGCGAAGTTAACAGTGCCCGTGGGAAACGTGCCACCGAAGTCAGCAGCATTGGTGGGATTTCCACCAGTCCCTGTTACTGCCCAATCGGCTGTGGTGGCACCACTGGTATCGCCCGATCTCGTCACTGTGAATGTGAAAGCTTTGGTGCCGCTATTGCCTTCGGTCGCAGTGGCGCTGGCATCGGCAGCGATCGTGACGATGGGGAGAGTGGGAACTGTAGTATTGAGCAGCACCGATACGTTGTTGGAATTCGCATTCGCCACCGCCAGGTCGGCGAGGCTATCGCCATTGAAGTCCCTCACTGTCACGGAAATAGGAGTACTTCCTGCCGCGAAGGTAGTCTGGTCAGCGAACCCGCCACTGCCATTCCCCAACAGCACCGATACGTTGGCGGAAAAAAGATTCGCCACCGCCAGGTCGGGGCGGCTATCACCATCGAAGTCCCCCACTGCTACGGAAAAAGGATTACTTCCTGCCGCAAAGGTAGTCTGGTCAGCAAACCCGCCACTGCCATTCCCCAACAGCACCGATACGTTGTTGGCATCCGCATTCGCCACCGCTAGGTCGGGGCGGCTATCGCCATTGAAGTCTCCCACTGCCACGGAAACAGGATTACTTCCTGCCGCAAAGGTAGTCTGGTCAGCGAACCCGCCACTGCCATTCCCCAACAGCACCGATACGTTGGCGGAAAACCGATTCGCCACCGCCAGGTCGGGGCGGTTATCGCCATTGAAGTCCCCCACTGCCACGGAAAAAGGAACATTTCCTGCCGCAAAGGTAGTCTGGGCAGCGAACCCACCACTGCCATTCCCCAACAGCACCGATACGTTGGCGGAAAAAAGATTCGCCACCGCCAGGTCGGAGCGGTTATCGCTATTGAAGTCCCCCACTGCCACGGAAAAAGGAATATTTCCTGCCGCAAAGGTAGTCTGGGCAGCAAACCCGCCACTGCCATTCCCCAACAGCACCGATACGTTGTTGGAACCCCGATTCGCCACCGCCAGGTCGGGGCGGCTATCGCCATTGAAGTCCCCCACCACCACGGAACTGGGAGTATTCCGCACCGCAAAAGTAGTCTGGGCAGCGAACCCGCCACTGCCATTCCCCAACAGCACCGATACGCTGGCGGAATTCGCATTTGCCACCGCCAGGTCGGGGCGGCTATCGCCATTGAAGTCCCCCACTACCACGGAATAAGGATTACTTCCTGTCGCGAAGGTGGTCGAGGCACTGAAACTCACCAGTACCCCTGGATAAGCCTGCTGCGCCTTGTCGTTAAAAGCTAGCGCTTCTATGCGATTCCCCTTCCCATCCTCAATCCGCCAACTTCCACCTAGAGCTGCGTTTCCCACCTTACCCCTTGCCGCCGCTACCCTTGCCCCAGTTTGTGCGCTCAGGTTAGTAATAAAATTGCGGTCTTGCCCCACCTCGCAGGCATAGATCGCGAGTTCGCCGATGCCCCACGCCTGTAGTTGCGCCTGATACTGGCTCAGGTTGGTGCGATTCAGTAACGTCTGCCCCAGTTCCAACTGACCCATGCCGTCATAGCTACCATGACAAACCAGGTGGAGCGATTTCGCGGGAGTTGCTGCCAATGCGCGGCTAATTTGCGCGATGCTGTCTTCGTCTTCATTCAGCCGTAACACCTCTGTGCCAGCTACTACTCCCGCGAGCAATACTTCAGGATTTTTGATGTTGGGGGCAATGACCACCAGCATGTTTGTCCCAGCAAGAGCAGTCTGGTTCTGGCGAGCAATAGGACAGAGTTTCATAATTCAGCGATGTTATTCTCGGGATAGACGTGTTTCTCGCCATATTCTACCCATTTAAAGAATTAGGAATAGCACCGTCACAAAAAATTGTAGGGAATTACCTATTATTTAGATTTTTCTAGCCATTTTTCTAAATCAGCCACATCCGTACTAAAACTGTCTCTAGCGATCGCCCCTTATTTCGCATCAGCCTGGGCTTAAACCGCAACGAAAGAGAGCGCTGTGGGAACGTTACCCTGCACCACGGCAACCAGATCTGAGCCGAGATAAAGCGCCGTACCGGAAGCGATCCCTGGTGGTCTGGCTCCGCCGATCGTCAATGGTTCGCTCGCACGGACTTGAATCAGATCGCCAGCACCAAAGTCAGTAATGAGGACATAATCAGATATCCCATTCCCGAGATAGTAAGTTCTGGTGCTATCGCCGAGGATGAAGCGATCGCTCCCACTATTTCCGGTTAATCTATCTATCTCACCAATTCCAAAGCCGCTCGCAGGATCGACCCCTGTCAGAGTGTCGTTGTCGCCTTCTCCCAATAGCGTATCGTTGCCCAATCCGCCCGTAAGAAAGTCGTTACCCAAACCGCCGTCGATGGAATCATTGCCAGCCAGACCGGATAAGGTGTCCAGACCGCCCAAGCCGGAAATCGTGTCGTTGCCTGCACTGCCTGTCAGAGAATCGTTGCCAGTACCGCCGACAATGATATCGTCGTTGACAATTCTGCCTGCGGCTGAGTCATCAGCAATAATCGCTCCATTTCTGGCATCGGAGAGCGTAATGGTGAAGTCCTCATCGGCTTCGACAAGAGCATCTCCTCTAACATTGACCGTGACAATTTGACTGGTCTGGAACGGACTAAAGCTAAGCGTTCCTGACGGCAGCGTACCGCCAAAGTCCGCAGCATCAGCAGGAGCAGCTCCGTTGCCCGATACTGCCCAGTTCACGCTGTTCGTACCTGTGATGTTGTAGCACCACGTGTATTGCCAGGGCGGGTGTCAGTGAACGTGGAGTGTTTCGTTACCGCAATTACGCTCTGTGGCAATGGCTCTGGCATCTGGGCGGATGTACTAAAGCTGTGTCATCGTTTTGAATGGTGCCAGTCGCAGTAGCGGGTATCCAATGTTTGCTCCATGATGCATCGTCGAGAGGAAGTCCTAAGTTATCATGTGGTTCTAATGTGGTGTCACCGCTGATAGTTTACGGTAATAAGTTGTTCTGCTCTCATTGGCAGCGAAGCTAACCGTACCCGTGGGAAGCGTGCCACCGAAGTCATCGACATTGGCAGGATTGCCACCAGTCCCTGTTACTGCCCAATCGGCTGTTGTGGCACCACTGGTATCGCCAGTGCGGGTGACAGTGAACGTGAAAGCTTTGGTACCGCTATTGCCTTCGGTTGCAGTGGCGCTGGCATCGGCGGCGATCGCTAGAGCTGTGTCATCATTTTGAATGGTGCCAGTAGCAGTGGATGTTGTGATGCTAGCCCCAGAAGCGTTGGAGAGAGTGACGGTGAAGTTCTCATCTGGTTCTATTGTGGTGTCACCGCTGACGTTTACGGTAATCGTTTTGCTGGTCTCATTGGCAGCGAAGCTAACCGTGCCCGTGGGAAACGTGCCACCAAAGTCAGCAGCATTGGCGGGATTGCCACCAGTCCCTGTTACTGCCCAATCGGCTGTGGTGGCACCACTGGTATCGCCAGTGCGGGTGACAGTGAACGTGAAGGCTTTGGTACCGCTATTGCCTTCGGTTGCAGTGGCACTGGCATCGGCGGCGATCGCCAGAGCCGTGTCATCATTTTGAATCGTACCCGTAGCAGTGGATGTCGTGATGTTAGCTCCAGATGCATTGGAGAGAGTGACAGTGAAATTCTCATCTGGTTCTATTGTGGTGTCACCGCTGACGTTTACGGTAATCGTTTTGCTGGTCTCATTGGCGGCGAAGCTAACCGTGCCCGTGGGAAGCGTACCGCCAAAGTCAGCAGCATTGGCGGGATTGCCACCAGTCCCTGTTACTGCCCAATCGGCTGTTGTAGCACCACTGGTATTGCCAGTGCGGGTGACAGTGAACGTGAAGGCTTTGGTACCGCTATTGCCTTCGGTTGCAGTGGCACTGGCATCGGCGGCGATCGCTAAAGCTGTGTCATCGTTTTGAATGGTGCCAGTCGCAGTAGCGGTAGTAATGTTTGCTCCAGATGCATTGGAGAGAGTGACGGTGAAGTTCTCATCTGGTTCTATTGTGGTGTCACCGCTGACGTTTACGGTAATCGTTTTGCTGGTCTCATTGGCGGCGAAGCTAACCGTGCCCGTGGGAAACGTGCCGCCGAAGTCGGTGGCATTGGCGGGATTGACACCAGTCCCTGTTACTGCCCAATCGGCTGTTGTGGCACCGCTGGTATCGCCCGTGCGCGTCACTGTGAAGGTGAAAGCTTTGGTACCGCTATTGCCTTCGGTTGCAGTGGCGCTAGCATCGGCAGCGATCGCTAGAGCTGTGTCATCGTTTTGAATGGTGCCATTAGCCGTTGCTGTTGCGATCGTAGCTGCAGCGGATGGATTGGAGAGCGTAACGGTGAAGTTCTCATCTGGTTCTATTGTGGTATCACCGCTGACGTTTACGGTAATCGTTTTGCTGGTCTCATTGGCCGCGAAGTTAACAGTGCCCGTGGGAAACGTGCCGCCAAAGTCAGCAGCATTGGTAGGATTGACACCAGTACCTGTCACTGCCCAATCGGCTGTTGTAGCACCACTGGTATCGCCAGTGCGGGTGACAGTGAACGTGAAAGCTTTGGTACCGCTGTTGCCTTCGGTTGCAGTGGCGCTGGCATCGGCAGCGATCGCCAGAGCCGTGTCATCATTTTGAATCGTGCCATTAGCTGTTGCTGTTGCGATCGTAGCTGCAGCGGATGGATTGGAGAGCGTAACGGTGAAATTCTCATCTGGTTCTATCGTGGTGTCACCGCTGACGTTTACGGTAATCGTTTTGCTGGTCTCATTGGCTGCGAAGCTAACCGTGCCCGTGGGAAGCGTACCACCAAAGTCAGCAGCATTGGCGGGATTGCCACCAGTCCCTGTTACTGCCCAATCGGCTGTTGTGGTTCCACTGGTATCGCCAGTGCGCGTCACTGTGAAGGTGAAAGCTTTGGTACCGCTATTGCCTTCGGTTGCAGTGGTACTAGCATCAGCGGCGATCGCTAGAGCTGTGTCATCGTTTTGAATGGTGCCTGTAGCAGTAGCGGTAGTAATGTTTGCTCCAGATGCGTTGGAGAGCGTCACCGTAAAGTTCTCATCTGGTTCGACAGTCGTGTCGCCGCTGACATTGACTGTAATCGTTTTACTTGTCTCGTTGGCAGCGAAGTTAACAGTGCCCGTGGGAAACGTGCCACCGAAGTCAGCAGCATTGGCGGGATTGCCACCAGTCCCTGTTACTGCCCAATCGGCTGTGGTGGCACCACTGGTATCGCCAGTGCGGGTGACAGTGAACGTGAAGGC